>JBOHDU010000097.1:0-3216 GCA_050700615.1 Nocardioidaceae bacterium | reverse complement strand
GGGCGCCATTGCGGCCATCGTTCGGGGTGAGAAGATCGGGACATACGTGGGTGCGGGCTGAGGGTCCGCCGTCAGGAAGCGACATCGAGTACGACGCGGCCCGTGCGGCGTCGGGAGTTGAGGAGTTCGGCGTGATCGACGAAACCCTGCGCGAGGCCGACGGCAAGATGGTCAAGGCGGTCGAGGTCGCCAAGGATGACTTCGCCGCGATCAGGACCGGCCGTGCCCACCCCGCGATGTTCTCCCGCCTCACGGCCGACTACTACGGCACCCCGACACCGATCCAACAGCTCGCCTCGTTCACCAACCCTGAGCCACGCATCGTCAACATCAACCCCTACGACAGGCAGTCGATCGCGGCGATCGAGAAGGCGATCCGCGACTCCGACCTCGGCGTCAACCCGACCAACGCCGGCGACATGCTCCGCGTGGTCATGCCCGAGCTCACCGAGGAGCGGCGCAAGGAGTACATCAAGGTCGCGCGCACCAAGGCCGAGGACGGGCGAGTCTCGGTCCGCAACATCCGCCGCCATGCCAAGCAGACGATCGAGCGGGCCCAGAAGGACGGTGACGTCAGCGAGGACGACGTGTCGGGTGCCGAGAAGCGACTCGACGGCATGACCAAGAAGCACGTCGAGCAGATCGACGAGCTGCTCAAGAACAAGGAAGCCGAGCTGCTCGAGGTCTAGTGTCCTCCGTCGAGCCACGTCTCGTGTCCGCCGACTCCTCCGAACCCGAGAACAACCAGAGCCGTGCTGGCCGGGATCTGCCCGTCGCCATCCTCGTGGGCGTCGTACTCGTCGCCTTGATCATCGCCTCGCTGGTCTTCTACAAGGCGCTGTTCCTCGTGGTTGTGAGCGCGGCCATCGTGTTGGGCTTGTGGGAGCTCGGCCGGGCCCTGGCCCACAACGGTACGTGGATGCCCGCGATACCGATGTGGCTGGGCGCGGTCGGCATGATCTTCGGTTCCTACTACGGCGGTACCGACGTCATGGTGGTCGTCTTCGCGGGCACGGTGCTGGTGGCGGTGCTCTGGCGCATGACGCGTGGGCAAGAGGGCTTCGTCCGCGACGTGTCGGCAACGGTGTTCTGCCTTGCCTATCTTCCGTTCCTGGCCTCGTTCGTGGCGCTGCTGCTCGCGCCCGACGATGGCATCAAACGGGTGATCACGTTCATCGCCGTCACCGTGGCATCCGACACGGGCGGCTTCGCGGTCGGCGTCGTGTTCGGGCGGCACCCGATGGCGCCGGCGATCAGCCCCAGGAAGTCATGGGAGGGATTCGCCGGGTCGATGGTCGTGTGTACGGCGGCCGGCATCGTCTGCGTGGTCCTTCTGCTCGACGGCGACTGGTGGGTCGGGCTGGTGCTCGGCAGCATCGCCGCGGTGACGGCCACGCTCGGCGACCTGGCCGAGTCGATGGTCAAGCGTGACGTCGGAATCAAGGACATGAGCAACCTCTTGCCGGGACACGGTGGGCTGATGGACCGGCTCGACTCGCTGCTCACGACGCTTCCGGTCGTCTGGCTCGTGCTGCACTTCCTGCTCCCGGCCGTCTGAGATCCGGGGCTGAGGCGGCTGACGGGGCCGCCCGAGGGGGCCACCGGCGACCCGTCAGCCCAGCAGCCAGCCGTTCTCGTCGGCGATCCGCACGGCCTCTGCCCGGGTCCTGGCGCCGGTCTTCCCGATCGCCGACGAGAGGTGGTTGCGCACGGTGCCTTCGGACAGGTGCAGGATGCCGGCCAGGTCGGCGACCGTGGCTCCCATGCGAGCGGCGATCAGCACGTCGGTTTCGCGGGCCGTGAGTGGGCTCGTTCCCGCGGTGAGGCTCTCGACAGCCAGACTCGGGTCGACGACACGTAACCCGGCATGCGCGCGGCGTACGGCGTCCGCGAGCAGCCGGTCGTCATGGTCGCCCCGGCAGCTTCGACCCGGTTGCGCAGCCCCATCAGACCGTTGCCTTCGGTCGACCCCGCCAGGCCCACCCCGTCGTCATGGATCTCCACCGAGTCGGGGGTGAGACAGATCGAGCACCGGTCGGCCTTGCTGTGGCGCAAGATGTTGGTCACTCCCTCGCGCACGGCCCACCCGAACAGCTCGCGCTTGTCGCCGCCGCCTCGTCGAGGGCGTTCGGCAGCTGGGCGTCGATCCCGGCCGCGCTCAGGGCAGCCCGTGCGTTGACCAACTCGCTCGACAGCGTCACCTGCCGGTGGCCCTGGATGGTGGCGCGCACATCGGCGAGCGCTTCCAGTGCCAGGCGCTCGATGTCACCGATCTCGCTGACCGCCCGTGCGGATCCTGACTCAGCCAGCCGGCCGGCGAGCTCGGCCTTGACGCTGATGACCGTGAGCGAGTGTCCGAGGATGTCGTGGAGGTCGCGGCGGCCGGTGGACAGCGCGTGCCGCAGCGAGCCGGACTCGGGGAAGGAGGTCATCCTGGACAGCGTATCGACGCGAGGTCGGCGCCGTGCTCAGCCGTGCTGCTCGCCGCGCCGGTATGCAGAGGCAGCCAGCACGGTCAGCGCCACGGTCCAGATCGCGACGACGACCCAGCCCTTGGCCGGCCATGACTCGCCCGCTATGGAGAGCCGGCCGGCCTGGCACAGCCAGTACGACGGCAGCAGTTGCCCCAAGGTGCTCAACAGGCCGGTCGGTAGGAACCAGGCGCCGCCGAGCAGGGCGAACAGGGAACCCACCCCGCCCATGACTGGGCCGATCGAGTCAGGGGAGATCAGGTGGCCGATGAGGATTCCGAAGATGGCCATCGGGATGAGGCCGACGAGGACGAGCCCGGTCATCTGCAGCCACTGACCGGCCGGGAAGCGGACGCCGAGGACGAGGCCGGCGACATACAGCAAGACGATGCTCAGCGCAGCCATCGTGTATCCGGTGACGAGCTTGGCCCGGATGTAGCTACGCACGCTGAGCGGCGTCAGGCGCAGGGCCCGAACCCAGCCCGCGTCGCGTTCGGTCGAGATGCGCGCCCCGGCGGCGAGGACGGCCATCATGGCGCCCCAGCCCGCCATGCCGACCATGTAGTACTCGATGAAGCTCACGCCCGGGACGATCTCGACATCGCGGTTGCCGCCGCCGATCGCGACGAACATGACCAGCGGGAAGATCAGCGAGAAGATGAAGAACCTCTTGTTGCGGAACGTGCGCACGAGTTCATACCTGGTGAACGTCAGACTCGTCATGCGAGCGCTCCTTCGTTGTCGC
>JBOHDU010000096.1:0-8728 GCA_050700615.1 Nocardioidaceae bacterium | reverse complement strand
CGTGTCTCGACACAACGCATCGAGAAGGCGCTCGCTGCGCTCTGAGCCCGCTCGGCCGGGACCCTGCCGACGCCCGTCGGCGCGACGGCCGCCCGCCGAGCCAGCGAACAGCCCGGATCTTCCCCGAGGAAGGTCCGGGCTGTCCTGCCTTGTGGGTCAGCCCACCGGCACCGGCTCCGCCACCTCGTCGATGACAGCGTCGGGAGTGCCGTCGGCAGCGAGCTCTTGGTGCTTGACTCGCAAGAACGCAAGGACCAGCACGGCGCCGAACCATGTCATGATCGCGCCGACCAGGAATGCCATCTCCGCACCGTGGGTGAACGCCACGTTGGAGATCTGGTGCGCCAGGGCGTGTTGCTCGGTGGGTGACCTCCCGCCGGTCTTGGCCGCCACGGACGCAGCCGCCGCACCAAGATCGGTCGCCGTGTTGTTCAGTGCGGTCACGAAGACCGTGGTCAGCGTCGCGAGGCCGAGCGAGCCGCCAACCTGCTGCATGGCGTTGAGCACCCCGGAGCCGACCCCGGAGTCGTTGGCTGCGACCCCGTGAACCGCCGTCAGCGTGAGCGGCACGAAGACGAAGCCCATGCCGATCGACATGACCAGGATCCAGGGGAGCAGGTCCGTCACGTACGACGCGTGCACGCCGAACGACGAAGGGCTCGCTACATTGTCGGCGTAGGGGATCCGGGAGAACCCCCACATGCCCAGCCCGGTCAGGATCGTGCCGGACCCGGCCAGCCAGCGCGGGTTGACCTTCGATGCGAGGCTTGACGCCAGCCCGGCCGAGACGACGATGCCCAGGCTGAAGGGCAGGAACGCGAGTCCGGCCTTGAGCGAGCTGTATCCCATGACGTTCTGGATGACCTGGCTCAAGAAGAAGAACATCGCGAACATCGCCGCCATCATGAGCAACATCACGGCGAAGCTGACTCCACGCGTGCGGTTGGCCAGAATCCGGAACGGCATCAAAGGCTCACGAACGCTGCGTTCGATCAGCACGAACGCGATCAACAGGGCGGCGCCGCCGAGCAAGGCGGTGAGGGTCACCGGGTCGGTCCAGGCGTGGTGCTTGGTCGGGTCCAGCTTGAGCTGGGCCGCATGGGTCAGCCCGTAGACCACGGAGATCAGCCCAAGCGTGCCGGTGATGGCCCCGGGGATGTCGAAGGAGCCACGCCGGCGAGCACTCTCGCCCAGGAAGTAGGGCGCGGCGCACGCCGCTGCGATTCCGATCGGCACGTTGATCAGGAAGGTCCAACGCCAGGAGTACTCAGTGAGCCAGCCGCCGAGGATCAGGCCGACGGCTGCGCCGGCGCCGGACATCGCGGCATAGACCGCGAATGCCCGGTTGCGTGGCTTCCCGGGGGGGAACGTGGTCGTGATCAGCGCCAGGGCAGTGGGGCTGGCAATCGCCGCGCCCAGTCCCTGCAGGGCCCGGGCCGAGAGCAGCATCGACTCACTTTGCGCAATCCCTCCGAGAAACGACGCAACCGAGAAGATGAGCACACCGGCCATGAAGACCTTGCGGCGCCCGAGCAGGTCGCCGAGCCGCCCGCCGAGGAGCAGGAGCCCCCCGAACGCGAGGGTGTAGCCGGTCACGATCCAGGGCTTGTTGGCCTGGTTGAACTGGAGGTCGGAGGAGATGTAGGGGATCGCGATGTTGACGATCGTGCTGTCGAGCACGACCATCAGTTGCGCGATCGAGATGATGATCAGGGCGATGCCAAGGTGCCGGTGGCCGTGGCCCTCCTCGGGCCGCCCTACTTCTGTCACTGCTGTAGTCATCACTGTCCTTTGGGTCTGGTGGTGCGTTGAGAAACGTTTCGGGTCGCGGCCGGCATCACGATCTCGTCGATGATCCGACCCACCGTGTGGTCGTCGATGGGACTACGGAGGATGAAGGCTCTGTGCAGGACGATCGCGGCCAGCACCGGAGCCAGCAGGTCGAGGTCGACGTCCTGGGCGATTTCGCCGCGGGCCTTGGCCCGGGCGTAGATCGTGCGGCTCAGGTCGGCCTTCGGCTGCAGGAACTGGGTATGGAACGCGTCCGAGAACTCCTCGTCGCAGCCGATCGCCGTTATCACCGCCGCCAGCACCGCCAAGGCACGCGGGTCGTTGAGCCCGCCCTGGTGGCAGGCAACCGCGAGCAGGTCGCTGCGCAGGCTGCCGGTATCGGGGGCGTCGACATGTGGCGCGTCGGTGCCTCGGATGAGCGCGTCGATGACCAGGTCTGCCTTGCTCGTCCATCTGCGGTAGAGCGTCGCCTTGCTGGCCTTCGCCGCCGTCGCCACCGCGTCCATGGTCAGCCGGTCGTACCCGTGCTGTGCCAACAGGGAGAGGGTGGCGTCGAGGATCTCCGTCTCGCGATCACCTTCGATCCGGGGACGGCTACAAGCCTTGTCGGCCGCTGTGTGCACCGGCATCGGCATGGCCTCCACCGCCTTTCTTGGTTGGTCAGCTTTCGCATCGCCGCGCGCCGAAAAGGAGGCAGACGGCCGCGGATGAAACGAAACCGTTTCGTTTCATCTGCATGCTACCGCCGGGGTCTGCGAGGAGGCAATTCGTTTTCGCGAGACCGAGGTCACACCCTGGCAGCCGCCGCCGACACGGCGCCGGGATCGCTGACCGCGACGCTGTGGATGGAGATCTGACCGCCATCCTGGCCAGGCGCAGGCAGCCGCTCAGGCGCGGGCCGGAACCAGGTCCACGGCGCTGGCATGACTGAGCCCGCTCAGCTCGAGCAGGTCGACGACGAGGGACCGGATCTGGCCCAGCACGACGGCGGCCGACAGCGTCAGTGGTGACGAGGCGCCGGCGGTGAGAGCGCCGATCTCGCGTAGCCGCGGCTGTACGGCGTCCGGCCGCCGGTCGTCCGAGAGCTCGGTGGCGATCGCGTCGGTGGCCAACGCGAGCCTCTCGAGCAGGTCAAGGTAGTCCGGTGGCATGGTCTCGTCGAGGCGGGCGGCGACGACGACCCTGCGGATGAGGACCCTGGTGTTGCGGATCGACCGGTCGAGTGGGCCGACGACCTCGGCGATCGAACGGGCGTCCTGCCCGCTGTGGCGGCGAAATGGCGTCACCCGGGCGATATCGAGTCCCTCTCCGGCGGCGGCCCGCAGGTCCTCCAGCATGCGCTCGGTCTCTCTGGCCCGGTCCAGGGTGTCGCTCGCGAGGTCGAGGTCACCGTCGTCCGCGCTGCGGCGCGCCAGCCGCAGTAGGTCGGCCAACTCCCCGACGATGTTGGCGGCCAGCTCCCGGGGCCGACGCAGTGTTGCGCGAGGGACGACGGTAGCGGCGACGAGCGCAACGCCCCCGCCGATCAGGGCGTCCTCGATCCGGCTCAGGCCGCCGTCGATGGGCAGCAAGGTGGTCACCACGATCGATTGCACCGCCGCCTGGCCCATCAGTACCGCGCCGGCGTCGAGCAGGACCGCGGCGGCCATCGCGGCCGCCACCACGACCGCGATCTGCCACCACCCGCGGTCGAAGATGTGGGTGAACAGGTCCCCGATGCCGATGCCGATGGTGACGCCGA
The DNA here is from genome assembly GCA_050700615.1 of Nocardioidaceae bacterium. GTDB lineage: Bacteria > Actinomycetota > Actinomycetes > Propionibacteriales > Nocardioidaceae > JBOHDU01. The sequence goes on along the minus strand of JBOHDU010000096.1, from coordinate 5,196 downwards.
CCATCACCTCCGCTATCCTCCGGTGCCGCTGCCCGTAGCTCGAGTTGAGGCAGACGACCGCCGCGATGGGCGCGAAGAACGGGGTGGTGTGACCGAGGATGCCCTCGGCGATCAGCCAGGCGACCGATGCAGCGACGGCGCACTGCACCAGCGCCCACAGCTTGGACCGCAGTCTGCGCAGCCGCGCGGACAGGGACAATCGTCCGCGCTCCCATGCTCGATCACTCAGCTCGGCAAGATCCACCACTCAATCTTGCCGGTCCGGGGGCCCCGGCGCAGCGACCAGGCTCAGGCCCGGTCAAGGGGTCTCTTCGGTGCCGACAGACCGGAAATTTCTCGATCCGTGACTTGCCCGTTACCTGCTGGGTCGCGTACCGTCGTTTCGGCCCTCCATCCAGGGGGCACTGCGTGCGGCACGCCGAGTCCTGCCCGCCAAACGCAGCAGGTGCGACCATCGAAGGGGCAGGAGCGGGGGACCCGTGAATACGGCGCCACGACCCAGTCAGGGCGCCTTGGGGTGAAGCAGCGGCATCACACCGGTGGTGTCGAGGCCGGGCAATCCTTTCCGCCCGAACCCGACAGCTCACTTCGCAGGCGGCGGAGAGGTTCTTAGATGGCCTATCAGCCACGTCATCGCGCGCCCACAACACATCGCAACGCCCGCCGGATCGCCGTCGCCGCAGCAGCGACCGTCGCCGTCGCCGCGCCGCTCTCGTCCTCGATGGGCGCGGCCAGCGCCGCTACCACCCACACATGGGACCGCCTGGCCGGCTGCGAGTCAGGGGGCAACTGGCACATCAACACCGGCAACGGCTACTACGGCGGCGTCCAGTTCGACGCCAGCACCTGGCTGGCCTATGGCGGCGGCACCTACGCGCCGCGCGCCGACCTTGCCACCAAGTCGCAGCAGATTGCCATCGCCGAGAGGGTCCTCCACAACCAGGGGTGGGGCGCATGGCCCGCTTGCTCCGCTGCACTGGGCCTGACCGCGGCCGACGCCCGCGCCCGCACCGCTGAGAGTCACGTCAACGCCAGCTTCCAGCACCCCTGGAGCTACACCGCAAAGGACCGCCGGTCCCACACCTCGGCGACTCACAGCATCAGCCTGCGCTGACGCGTTCTACCGCCCGCACGTCGACGGGTCACCGGGCGTCGAAACTGCTGCAACTGAGCCTGCCCTCCTGCGGGCATCCCCCCGTCGGCTCAGCTGCAGTGGCAAGGTGAAGGGCCCGACCGCACCAGGTCGGGCCCTTCGCGCTCCCACAGCCCGGATCTCAGCGTGACCGCTTCAGGGCCAGCCCGGCGACCGCCAGCGCCCGCTCCATCGGCTGCTGGCCGGTCGGGTAGTCGTAGTCCTGTCCGGCACTCACGATCACGAGGTATGTCAACGTGTCGCCGTCTCGTACGAAGCCCTCGGCGTTCCACCAGGAGGCGGTCCGACCTTGCGGCACCGGCCGGAAGGTGACCATCCAGTCCTCCGCCGGCCCGACGGGGGTCTGCAGCTGCTCCGGGGCGTGCACAGCGACGTGCTTCAGTCCCATGCTCTGGGCGTGGGACGCGCATCCCTGCTGCCAAGCACCGAGCACGTCGGCCGCCGTGATCGCGGTGTGCTCGTCCGGGAAGACTGCGGTGATCTGAGTCGCGCGATCCAGCTTCGACAGGTGGCTCGAGAAGTCGCGACGCACCTCGTGGACCGCGCCGATCGCGGTCAGGCTGGCGCGCATGCAGACGCCCGGCGGGGACGTCGCCGGGCCGGACCGGGTCACCGCGTGGTCCCACTTCCACTGGGCGTTGAATCCGGGGAACCGCGCTGCCGGTACCAAGGACGCGCCTGCCCGGCTTGTCGGGCTGTTGTCGCGGGGGCTGGTGGGATGACTCGGCGGGGGTGGGGTGGGTGTGTCCGGGGAGTGGGTCGTGGCGGTGCCTGTCGGAGTCGTCGTCGGTGACCCGGTCGTGGCCGGAGGGCTGGAGGCCGGGCCGCCCGGACTGCTCTGGCCGCTGCAGGCGCCCAGGCCGATCGTGGCAGCAAGTGCGACCGCGCTTGCGGCCGCGAGTCGACGATGGCGGTGCATGACGCTCCTGGGTGCTGGGGGATCGTGATCGGACATTGGTTTGTGCGAACCTTGAAGCGAAGCGGTCCGGGTGGTTCTGGCCACCGACCGGGGTCAGCTCGCGGAGGTCCCCCCTGTCAGGGCGTCGGTCAAGGTGAGGCTGGTCAGCTCGATCTGCCACGGTCGAGCACCGGTGGCTGCCAACGCCGCGGTGACCGAGTTGACAGTGAGGCTCGTGGGGGGCTGCCAGGCGAGACGACGTACGGCGTCTGGCGCCAGCAGGTTCTCCTGGGGCACGTCGTGCGCGTCCGCGACCTCGAGCAGGGCCGACCGGCAGGCCGCCAGCCTGGCGGCAGCGGCCGGGAACCTACCGGACCAGGTGCGCGCGGGAGGGGGACCCTCGTGGATCGCCGCCACCGCGGGTAGCTGGGACTCTGGCAGGGTCAGCGCCGCCGCCACGGCGGTGGAGAACTCCTTGAGGTAGCGCTGGCCGTTGCGATGGCTGAACCCGCCCAGCCGTCCGAGCGCATTGCGAGACGTGGGGGCCTCCCTCGCCGCCTCGACGATGGCGGCGTCCTTGAGGATCCGACCCGAGGAGACGTCACGCTCGCGTGCGATCGTGTCCCGGGTCTCCCACATGGCGCGGACCAGCGCCAGCCCACGCCGTCCACGAACGTGGTGGATGCCCGACGTTCGACGCCAGGGCTCCTTGCGTGCGGCCGCCGGCCCCATTCCGGCGAGCGCCTCGAACTCCTGGCGCGCCCACTGCGCCTTGCCGGCGACCTCGAGCTGTGCCTCGAGCTGGTCTCGCAGCTCGATCAGCATCTCGACGTCGAGCGCGGCGTATCGCAGCCAGGGCTCAGGCAGTGGCCGCTTGGACCAGTCGACCGCCGAGTGCTCCTTGCGCATCGAGAACCCGAGCACTTCCTCGACCAGCACCGCCAGCCCAACTCGCGGGAAGTTGAGCAACCGCCCGGCCAGCTCGGTGTCGAAGAGCCGGGTGGGATGCATCCCGACCTCGGCGAGACAGGGCAGGTCCTGGCTCGCCGCGTGCAGAATCCATTCCTCATCCGTGACGGCGTCAGCAAGCGGCTGCAGGGATTGGTTGGGGACCGATCCGAACGGGACGGGGTCGATCAGGCTCGTGCCCGACCCCACTCGGCGGACCTGGATGAGATAGGCGCGTTGCGAGTAGCGGTAGCCGGAGGCACGCTCGGCGTCGAGCGCGATCGGCCCGCGGCCCGCCTGGAAGGATTCGATCGCGGCCTGCAGCGCTGCCCGCGTCTCCACCACTGGCGGCAGCCCGCCGTCCAGCTCGAGCAGTGGGGCGGTCGGACGCGTGTCTTCGGGTGGCTGGCCGTCGTCGTGGTTGGACGTCATCGACCGCGCTGGCCGCGTCGGCTCGGCATCGCGACGACACCAGCGGGGACCGGGGGCAGGCCGGCGGCCGTGCACAGCAGCTGCCCCCAGGCTTCGACGTGCGCGGTCATCGAGCCGAGCGGCGACCAGGAGGCCCGCACCTCGATCTCTGCGCTCTGGGGGTCGTCCTGCATGCCACCGAAGCTCTCCGAAGCCACCCGGGTCACCGTGCCACTGGGTGCTCGGAAGTCCGCTCCATGTGTGTCAAGCGACTCGACCAGCCAACTCCAGCCGACCGCACTCAGCAACGGGTCGGTGACCATCTCCGGCTCGATCTCGGCTCGTGCGTAGGCGACGCAGCGGAAACTGCTGTCCCATGCGTCGTTGCCCGCCGGGTCGTAGAGGAGGACGATCCTGCCGCCACCCACCTGGTCGCCGCCGATCGTGATGTCGGCGGTGAGGGCGGCGGAGTACGGCGCGATGCGCTGCGGCGCAGGCATCTCCTCACAGAAGATCTCTGGTCGCAGCCTCGCGGACCTGAATTGATCGAGGGCCCTCCGGAACTGCTCCGGCGGCGCGTCGGCCTCCCTACGCGCTGCCATGGGTCGAGCCTAGGTCCTCGATCGAGATCGCGCTGGCTCGACGCGCCGCGTCGGGCCGGGGGTCTTCGTGCGAGGATCTGTCGGTGAGTTCCGAGGGCCTTGAGCGGCCGCGCAGCGAGTTCTTGCAGGCCGCCCGCGGAATGCCCGTGTCCCACGTGCCGGTCTGGTTCATGCGCCAGGCGGGGCGCTCGCTGCCGGAATACCTGGAGGCGCGCCGCGGCATCGACATGCTCGATGCCTGCATGCGGCCGGACCTGGTCGCCGAGATCACGATGCAGCCGGTGCGTCGGTACGGCGTCGATGCCGCCATCTTGTTCTCCGACATCGTGCTGCCGCTCAAGGCGTTGGGAGTCGACCTCGACATCGTCGCAGGCACCGGTCCCGTGGTCGCGCAACCGGTGGTCGACCAGGCCGGCGTGGACGCCATCCCGACATTCGACCCCGAGGCCCTCGCGTCGGTCGAGCAGGCGATCCGGCTGGTCACACCAGAGCTCGGCGCCACCCCGCTCATCGGATTCGCCGGCGCGCCGTACACGTTGGCGTCCTACCTCGTAGAAGGAGGCCCCAGCCGCGACCACGTGAGAACCAAGACCTTGATGCGCGGTCGGCCCGAGGTCTGGCACGCCCTGCTCGATCGTCTCGCCGGGATCGCCGCCGGTTTCCTACGGTTGCAGGTGCAGGCCGGCGCATCCGCCGTGCAGTTGTTCGACTCGTGGGCGGGGGGACTGTCGCCGGCCGACTACCGCGCCTACGCGCTGCCCCACACGTCCGCCGTCTTCTCCGCCATCGCCGACCTCGACGTGCCGCGCATCCAGTTCGGCGTCGGCACCGGAGAGCTCCTCCATGACATGGCGAGCGCCGGCGCGGAGGTCATCGGCGTCGACTGGCGGGTGCCGCTCGACCAGGCCGCGGCCCGGCTCCATCCTGGACAGGCCGTGCAGGGCAACCTCGATCCGACTGCGGTGTTCGCACCCTGGGTCGACCTCGAGAGCGCGGCTGCCGACGTGCTCGATCGGGGCCGCAGCGCGGCCGGTCACATCTTCAACCTCGGCCACGGTGTGCTTCCCGACACCGACCCCGAGGTGCTGTCCCGACTGGTGGAGCTCGTGCACGAATACCCCAGCGGGGGCTGACCGATGCCGCCCGGGGCCGAGCCACGCGAAGCCGAGCGCGTCGTCGTGATC
>JBOHDU010000095.1:0-3945 GCA_050700615.1 Nocardioidaceae bacterium | reverse complement strand
GCGCAGATCAAGTCCGAGCTCGGGTCCTAAACCCGGATCCACGGCTCTCCGCCGGTTGCGCGCCACCAGGTCTGCGCGCTGGCTGCTCACGACGCCGGACATCGGTGGACCCGGGCTCAGGCTGATGGGACTGCGCTTTGCGTCAGCCTCCAGGCCCGACGGCTCGGGTCAGGCTGGCAGCCGGTTCGGGGGGAGCTCCCCCCGATACCATGCGGCCACCAGCGCATAGGAGATCGAGATCGGCGTCGGCAGGAAGATCTCGCCATCCTGCACAGCGCTCTTGAGCTCGGCCCGGGTGAACCATCGGGCCTGGGTGATCTCCGACCCGTCGACATCGATCTCGGTCGTGCGGGCGTGCGCGAAGAATCCGAGCATCAGCTGGGAGGGGAAGGGCCAAGGCTGGCTGCCGGCATACGCAACGCTGTCGACGGCCACCCCGCACTCCTCCGCCACCTCGCGAACCACGCTCTGCTCGGGAGGCTCGCCGGGCTCGACGAAGCCCGCCAAGGTGGAGTACCAGCCGGGCTCGCGCGCCGCGTTGTGGCCGAGCAGGCAACGGTCGTCGTCATCGACCACCGCCATGATCACGGCCGGGTCGGTGCGTGGGAAGTGCAGGGCCGAACAGTTCGGACAGCGCCGGGAGGCCCCCGACTCGACCACAAGTGTGGGCAGACCGCACACCGAGCACATCGGATGTCGCCGGTGCCAGCCGGCTAACGCCACCGCGTGCACGGCAAGCGACTGATCGACCGGGTCGAGGCGCAACGCCAACTGCCGCAGGCCGGTGAATGCAAGGTCATGGATGCCGTCGTCGGCATGAAGCTTGGCCGTGATCTCCGAACGGTCACCAGGTGCGCGGCTCGGCGGACCGCCGGTGGCCGTGTCGTCGGTGGCGGTGTCGTCGGTGGCCGTGTTGTCGGTGGCGGCGTCGTCGGTGGCCGTGTCGTCGGTGGCCGTGTCGTCGGTGGCGGTGTCGTCTGTGAGCACCACGAAGTACGCCGCGTCGCCGACCCTGCCTAGGAGCATGCGTTCGCCTCCCGGCGCCTCTTCGGTGCCGACGAAGTCCAAGCGGTCGCCGCTGGCGTTGGTGGCGAGCTGGACACCGTGCACGACCAGCACCTGGGTTCTGGGGTCGGCCCACATCGAGTCGAGAAACTCGACGTCGCCTCGACGCTCCGCCAGCCGATCGTGGCCCGGCTGCGAGAACGGGAAGCCGCCGAGATCGTAGTGCTCCACGCTGCCGACCATACTGGCCAAAGCGTCTGGCAGGATCACCGACATGAGCACGCACATCGGCGCGAAGCCAGGCGAGATCAGCCCTCGTGTGCTGCTGCCCGGCGACCCTTTGCGGGCCAAATGGATCGGCGAGACGTTTCTCGACGATGCCGTCTGCCACTCCAGCATCCGCAACATGCTCGGGTACACCGGCACCTACCGCGGCGGGCGGATCTCGGTTCAGGGGACTGGGATGGGGCAGCCGTCGGTGTCGATCTACGCGACCGAGCTGATGGTCGACTACGACGTACAGCAGCTCGTTCGGGTGGGCTCATGCGGGGCGCTCGTGGATTCGCTCGCGCTGCGCGATCTGGTGCTCGCCATCAGCGCGTCGACCGACTCGTCCATGAACCGACTGCGCTTCGAGGGTCTCGACTACGCCGCCACGGCAGACTTCGCTTTGCTGCGTGCAGCCGACGACGCGGCGTCACGGCTCGGCCTGCCGACGACGGTGGCGCAGATTCTGTCGAGCGACTCCTTCTACCCCGCCCGGCCCGAGCTCGTCGATCGGCTCATCGAGTACGGCGTGGTCGCGGTCGAGATGGAGGCCAACGCGTTGTACACGCTGGCCGCCCAGCATCGACGCCGGGCGCTGACGATCTGCACCGTCTCGGACCACATCAAGACCGGCGCGGCCACCACCGCCGCCGAGCGTGAGCGCACCTTCGCCGACATGGTGACCGTGGCGCTCGAGGCGATGCTCGCCACTCCGCTCCGCCCCGATCCGCCCACCAACTAGCCGGACGTCCGGAGCCGCGGCTGCTGCGGCTCCCCTGCTCGTATCGATGCGATGCTCGTCCACTGCCCCGATCGCCCCTCCCCACTGCCCGCTCGCCCACTGCCCCGCTCGCCAACCTCCGGTTCATCAAGGTATGACGCTGAACCTGCACTTCCCATGGCTTGTACGTCGTGGGAAGTGCCGGTTCAGCGTCATACCTTGATGAAACTGCGCCCCCGGGGTGGGCGGGCGGGGATTCACGGGATCGGCTGCTCTAGCTGCTCGGCGCGATCAGCCGCTCGAGCTCGGCGCGGTCGGGCAGGTCATCGCAGCACACGAGCTCACCGGTGCGTACGTAGTAGAACGCTGCCTTGACGGCGATCGGGTCGATCTGGTGCAACTCAGCCCAAGCAACCCGGTAGACGGCCAGCTGGAGCGGGTCGGCGGTCTGTCGCTGGCCGGTCTTCCAGTCGACGATCAAGAACCCGCCTTCGGTCTCGTAGACGGCGTCGATCCGCCCACGCACGACGTGGCCGCCCAGCGCCAACGCGAACGACGCCTCGACCGAGTGGGGGATCCGGTCCGCGAACGGGCCGGCGCGGAACGCGTCGATCAGCCGGTGGAGGTCGTCGTCACCGTCGATGCCCGAGTCGGCACGACCAGGCAGGTCGTCGGGGTCGAGCAGTGGCTGTTGCCCGACGTGGGCCTCGACCCAGGCATGGAAGCGGGTCCCGAACCTGGCCGACGGCGACGGCCGGCGCGGCATCGGCCTGGCCAGATCGCGAGCCAGCCCATCCGGGTCGTCCTGGAGGCGAAGCATGGCCGTTGCCGAAAGGGACGACGGCAGAGGTACGCCGATCTCCGTCGCAACCGCTGATCGCGCCTCGTCGAGCAGCCGGTCAAGCTCGGCGTCCCACTGCGTCACGCGGGCCGCCTCGTCGAGCATGAGCCCGTCGTCTGCGGAGGACTGAGCCTGCTCCCACCCGACCTCGGACGCGGCACCGACCAGGTCAGCGCCCGCACGGCGCCGGGCCACCTCGTCGGCCCCCGCCTCCACCGGCCAGGGGTAGGCACGATCGGCCCGGTTGGACGGGTTCTCGGCGTCGGCGGCGGGCGGGTCGACGTCGCGCTCCGGCTTGTCCCCCCAGGACCGCATGGCCGAGGCCACCTCGCGCCAGACCACCGACGGGCCGCGCGGACGCTTCTGCCCCGCCCCCCACCAGTGAGCCGAGACAATCAGCATCTCGCGCGGCCGGGTGAGCGCGACGTAGGCCAGGCGAAGCTCCTCGAGCAGCGCATGGTCACGGCATTGTTCGGCGTACGCCGTCAGCCCCTTGCCGGAGCGCTCGCCGACCTTGGGCAGGTCGGCGTAGTCGCCACGTAACGGGGTCGGCAGCTCGCCCGCGGAGCCGGTCCAGCGCGAGCGGCCCTGCTCGTTGGGGAAGACCTTGGTCGACACGCCGGGAACGAAGACGACATCCCACTCCATGCCCTTGGCTCGGTGCACCGTGAGCAGCTTGACCGAGTTGGCCGAGCTCGGCAGGGCCAGGGAGAGGCCCTGACCGAACTCGTCCTCGGCCTTGAGGTAAGCCAGCAGACCGGTCAAGGACGCCTCGTTGTCGACCCCGGCAAAGGTCGCGACAGCGTCGAGGAACGTCGACACGTTGTCGCGCCGTGCGGCCGCGACCGGCGACGTGCTCGAAGCGAGCTCGACCTCGAGGCCGGTCACCTCGATGACGCGCCTGACCAGTTCGAGCAGAGGCTCACCGGCATGCCGACGAAGCAGCCGCAGCTCGCTGGCAAGGGCGCCGAAGCGGTCTCTCGCCTGTTCCGAGTAGCCGTCAGGACCTGGATCCTCGAGCGCTTCGAGCAACGACACGACGTCGGCGGCGTCGACTCCGGCGACAGCCTGCTGCAGCGCCCCCGTGATGTCTGATGAGCCTGCATCGGTC
>JBOHDU010000094.1:0-2223 GCA_050700615.1 Nocardioidaceae bacterium | reverse complement strand
GTGTTGGGACATGAAACGAAACCGCGACTCGGGAGAGTCGCGGTCGGCGCTGGTGCGTAACTGGGCGTGCTCAGCCCGAATCCAGCAATGGCCGGCGTCGTGAGCGTCACCGGGTGGGTGTGATGGCAAGACACCCGGTCAGGCGCCCGGCTCGACGGCAGACCGGACGTCTATCGAAATGTCGGCCAAACAGCCAGCGCGCCCACATGGTGGCGCGCAACAGGCGAAGAGCGGTGGCTCCGGGCTCAGTACTCGTCGCGACGCCGGCGCCAGCGGTCTTCCATCCGGTTCATGAACTTGCCCTGCTTGACCGAGGAGCTCTTGGTCTTGCCCTTCGCGTTGCCGATCGGGTGAACGTTGTCGGGCAGGTCGGGGTCGCGCAGGCGCCGGAAGTTCGTGATGGCGAGGTAGGCGCTACCCAGCATCACCACGAAACCGGCAACGGCCACAGCGGTGAGCATGAGGACGGCTCCCGCCATCAGGGCTGCGGTGCCGATCAGGAAGCCGGCCACACCCAGGAAGGCGAGCTGTCGGTGCCGAGCGCGCGTGTGGGTGCCGCGCAGAGCCGAGACAAACTTGGGATCCTCGGCAGCCAGCGCCTCCTCCATCTGCTCGAGCAAACGCTGCTCTTCCTCAGAGAGCGGCACCGTGTCCTCCCACCAACGAGGGCTGATAGTCGGGTTACAGTGATTAGTTTAGGCGTGCGGCGGCGTGCGCGAAAGTCAGGCAACCAAATTCGTGGTTACCTCGTCTTACCCTGTGACGGGACATGCCCCGAACGCCGCCAGGCGGACTCACCGGCGCGCAGCGGTGGCTTGTCCGGCATCCAATCTCGACTGCCCAGTCGAGGGATCGGGAAACTTCAACCGGCGACCCTGCTCGGGGGACTCAGGAGGGGACGACTGTGAAGAAGATCGTTGGCGTGATCGGCGCGGGGATCGTGACGCTCGGAATGCTGTCGGGGGCTCCAGCCTTGGCTCAGCCCGGGCAACCGCCCGCACAGGCGATGTCAATCAAGACCAAGCCCAAGACGCCCTACATGAACCAGCGCTTCGCTCGCGAGCGCACCGTCTACGGCGCTCGGGACGCGTCGCCGTACGCCATCGCCCATGTCACCGAGCTGCAGTATCGGCTGCGGTGGGCCAGAGAGTACACCGGCCCGATCACCGGATACTTCGGCCGCCAGACCCAGATCGCGGTGAGGCGGTACCAGCGTCACGAGGGGCTGCTGAACACCGGAAACGCCAACCACGTCACCTGGAAGCATCTGATCCAGGACACCGTGCGCGGCCAGCACCGGTTCCCGAAGGTTTGCCGGGCGGCCGGGTGGCACGCCTGCTACGACCGGACCCTGCACCAAGTGACGCTGTTCCGCGCCGGGGTCATCCGCAACAGCTGGCTGGTCCGTGGCGGTGACTACTCCATGCAGACCCGCAAGGGCACCTTCGGTGTCTTCCTGCGCGACATCGACCACGTGTCGACGCTCTACGACGCAAGCCCGATGCCGTACTCCCAGTTCTTCAGCGGCGGCGAGGCGTTGCACGGGTCCCGGTTCATGATGGACCCGTTCGTGGGGCACAGCCACGGCTGCGTGAACATGTACGTCGAGGATGCGCGTCAGCTGTGGAACCTGACGTCGACCAAGCCGCTGCGGGTGACGGTTTACGGTGCCTGGAGCTGACCGGCACCCCGCCGCCCGAGTCGCACTCGGGGGGTCGGGGCGAGCCCGGCCAGTGAGCAGCGAGGGACGACGCCGGACCACGGTGGGCTCCGTCGGTCTTCACGGCGGTCGAACCAGGGTCGCCGGTCGCACGGCCGCCACGCCGAACCGCAGGGCCGCCCGGTCGACGGCTCGCTCGGCGTCCTCCCACCCGTGGGGTCGATCACCCAGCATGAGCTGTCGGGGGGCGGTGGCAGCATCAACCAGGCGCTCGACGCGCACCCCGACCAGCCTGATGCGAGCCCGTTGCAGACCGAGCGCGACGAACAGGTCGGCGGCGGTGGCATAGATCTCCGGGGTCAGGTTGGTGGCATCACGCACGGTGCGGGACCGGGTGATCGTGGTGAAGTCGGAGAACCGCACCTTGAGAGTGACCGTGCGCCCGGCCAGCCCTGCCATCCGCATCCGGGCCGCGACCTTGGTGCAGAGTCGCAGCAGCTCGCGCTGCACCACGGCGGGGTCATCGGTGTCACGGCCGAACGTCTCGTCGGAGCCGATGCTGT
>JBOHDU010000093.1:0-5870 GCA_050700615.1 Nocardioidaceae bacterium | reverse complement strand
CGACCTGGACCGGCTCGAGTACCGGCTCATCGTGACAGACCGGACCGGGAGCACTCACGTCGAATGCGATCCCGGCAACCCCACCACCGTGACGACGGCGTTCGGCGACCGCAGCGTCGCACTGCTCCCCGGGTACACGGCGCCCGGCTGGCTGGAGGCAAGGGTGGCCCCGGGCACGACGACCAACCTCACCTACCAGGCCGAGGACATCGGCGAGCTGCCCATCGCTGTGTGGGCGGCCGAGGGGCTGCCCACCGAGACTTCCGCGCCGTTGCTCGTGTGCCACGACGGGCCCGAGTACGCCGTCCAGGCGAGTCTGACCCGCTGCGCCGCCGCCATGGTTGCCGCCGGCACGTTGCCGCCGTTCCGGATCGCGCTGATGCAGCCGGTCAGCAGGGACGACTGGTACTCGGCCAACCCCACCTACACTGCCGCCGAGCTTGCCGCCCTCGACCTGGTCGCCACCCACGTCAGTGTCGGCGCGGCACCGGTCGTCATGGGAGCGAGCCTGGGTGGCCTCTGCGCTTTGGTGACGGCCCTCGCGGCCCAGCCCCGGTTCGCCGGGGTGTTCACGCAGTCGGGCTCCTTCTTCACCCGCGCGCTCGACCCGCAGGAGTCGACCTACCCGTACTTCGAGCGGGTCGTCGAGGTGGTCGAGGAGGTCACCGCATCCCCGGCACCCGATCACGTGCTCCGGATCGGCATGACCTGCGGCGCACTCGAGGAGAACTTCGCCAACAACGCCGAGCTGGCCGCGGTGCTTTCCAGCCACGGTCACCACGTCGACTTCCGGACCTTGCGAGACCTGCACAACTACGTGGCCTGGCGGGATGCCCTTCATCCGGCACTGACGGACCTCTTGCGTTCCGTCTGGGCTCGCTGCGGTTGACGAACGCCCGGGCATGACCTCCGGCAGCCTTGGCTGGTGCCGACTGGTGTTGCGGTCTGCCCGCGAACCGCCAAGATGAAAGGGTGAAGCGCCAGCAGGTCGAGCTACCCCTGAGCGGGCACGCGCACGGCCTGCAGGTCATCGTCCACGGCCACTACGGCCGTCCGGTCCTGGTCTTCCCGAGCGAGGCCGGCCGGGCCTGGGACTTCGAGAACAACGGGATGGTCGAGGCCGTGTTCGACCTCGTCGACGCCGGCCGGGTCAAGCTCTACTGCGTGGACTCGCTCGACGCTTATACCTGGTCGGACCGGTCCGCCCCCATCGACGAGCGCGCCGCGCGACACGGTGTCTACCACCAATGGCTGGTCGAGCAGGCCGTCCCCTTCATCAAGGAGGACTCGAGCGGGGGAGAGGACCTGATGGCGCTGGGTTGCAGCCTCGGCGCCTATCATGCGGTTCACTTCGCCCTGCAGCGCGCCGACATCTCGCCACTCGCGATCGGCTTCTCCGGTAACTACGACGTGAGCACCTGGCACGCCTGGGGCGATCACGGCGATGCGACGTACTTCGCCAACCCGGCCGACTACGTCGCCAACCTCCACGGTCACCACCTGGACTGGCTACGCCGGCGGCTGTCGTTGCTCCTTGTCTGCGGGCAGGGGCAGTGGGAGACCGACCCGACGGGCTCGCTCCCCTCGTCCAAGGCGCTGGCGAAGCTGCTGCAGGACAAGCAGATCCGGTGCCAGCTAGACCTGTGGGGGCTCGATGTCAGCCACGACTGGCCGTGGTGGCGGCGGCAGCTGGCGCACCACCTGCCGCGCTTCTGTTGAGGCATCCGTCCGACCCGAGCTCGAGGTGATCTGATGTCCGCTGCCAACCAACATCTGGTGGGCCTGCTGCTCGGAATGGAGGAGGACTGGCCCCGGGCGTTCGAGACCATCGTCTCCAGGCTCGGCACGTTCAGCTATGCGGGCTCGGACCATCGGATCACGACCGAGCGCGTGCGCATCGAGCCGTTCAACCTGCGGGCCAGGGCGCGTCACGACCTGGTGATCGACCGGCTGGCGCACTGGTACTACAACCCGCGCGAGTGGCTCAAGAAGGTGGCGCTGATGGACGACGTCTACCTGCTCAACTCGCCGTTCACCTTCCAGTCGATGGAGAAGCACTCGGCGTACTGCGCCCTGATCCGGCTCGGCATGAAGGTGCCTGACACAGTCCTGGTGCCCTACAAGAACCCGGTCGACAACGTGCGCTGGGCCTACACGTCCGCGCGCTACAACGCGCCGTTCGACCTCAAGACCATCGCTCACGACATGGGCTACCCGTTGTACATGAAGCCGTTCGACGGGGGAGCCTGGCGAGGGGTGTCGAGGATCGAGGACGATGCTGACCTGCTCGAGTCCTACGACGAGTCCGGCGAGATGTTGATGCATCTACAGAAGGCGGTCGAGCCGTACGACGTCTTCGCGCGAGCGCTCACGATCGGCCCGGAGTCGATGGTGATGCACTTTCGGCCCGAGCTGCCCATGCACGACCGCTACGCGGTGTCCCACGACTTCTTGTCGCCCAAGGTAGGCCGGGAGGCGGTGACGATTGCGCAGACCGTCAACGCCTTGTTCCGTTGGGAGTTCAACTCCTGCGAGATGCTCGTCCAAGGCGACGACGTCTTGCCGATCGACTATGCCAACGCCTGCCCCGACGTCGCCGTGACGTCGCTCCACTACTACTTCCCGTGGGCCATGAAGACGCTGGTGCGCTGGACCGCCTTCTGCCTGGCGACCGGTCGGCGTGGACGCCCGCACGTCGACACCGACCCCTGGTTCGAGGTGGGCGACAGCGATCGCAGCTACGACGAGAAGCTCGCGGCGTACCAGCACCTCGTCGACGTCTACTTCCAGCGGGATCGTTACGACGAGTTCTGCTCGGCCGCCTTGCCCGACCTCGACGCGCTCGTCCACGACTGGATCACGAGTGCGGCCTTCGACGGGCTCCTCGTCGACACGGTCCGTGCGACGTACCCGACGCACGAGGTGGACCGGTTCCTCGCCCACTTCCGCGGGCTGCTGGGTATGTGGGTCGCGGACAATGCCAGCCCCACGGCGGCAAGCACCGACTGACCCGGGGCAGCCCGGGCCGGCCACTTCGCGCCCCCCACCAGGGCGAACGCCGCGACTGGGTAGGTTTGACCAGCGGCCTGGATCTGGGGCGCGCGGAGCTGCGGACAGGAGTGATCTCGTCGATGCGGTACGGGCAGCTGGGGCCGTCAGGGTTGACGGTGAGCAAGGTCGGAGTCGGCTGCAACGCGTTCGGAGCGCGCATCGACGAGGAACGCACGGGCTCGGTGGTGGCGGCCGCCCTGGACGCGGGCATCACGTTCTTCGATACCTCCGACACCTACGGCCGAGGAGCCAGTGAGGAACTCCTCGGAAAGGCCCTCGGCAGTCGCCGTGGCGACGTCGTCATCGCCACCAAGTTCGGCATGGACATGCACGGCGCCAACGGGCCCGACTGGGGGGTGCGCGGCTCGCGACGCTACATCCGGCGGGCCGTGGAGGCCAGCCTCCAGCGGCTCGGGACCGACTGGATCGACCTGTACCAGATGCACCAGCCCGACTCCCGCACCCCGATCGAAGAGACGCTTGCGGCGCTCGACGAGCTGGTGAAGGAGGGCAAGGTGCGCTATGTCGGGTCGTCGAACTTCTCCGGCTGGCAGGTCGTCGACGCCAACTGGACCGCGCGCACGGTCGGTCAGACGCCCTTCATCAGTGCACAGAACAAGTACTCGCTCTACGACCGGGCAGCCGATGTCGAGCTCGTTCCGGCCTGCGAGCACGTGGGCGTGTCATTGCTGCCGTTCTTCCCGTTGGAGTACGGGCTCCTCACCGGCAAGTACACCCGTGGCGAAGCGGCCCCACCGGGGACGCGGCTGGCCGCCCAGCGGCAGCGGCTCGCCGACGTGCAGTTCGACCGGATCGAGGCGTTGCAGAAGTTCGCGGAGGAGCGGTCCGTCCAGCTGCTGGACGTGGCGATCGGTGGGCTGGTCGCCGAGCCCTTCATCGGCTCGGTGATCGCGGGAGTCACCTCTGCCGACCAGGTACGGCGCAACGCGGTGGCGGGGGAGTGGACGCCGAGCCTCGACGATCTGGCGGCGTTGGCAGAGCTGACCGCCGGATTCGCGACCTGACTCCGGTTCGGGCGGCTGCGCCCGGGCTCCTTCAGCTGGCCGTTCGATGTCGACCGCCACGAGCGGCTCAGGCCGCGCTGTCGATCTCCGGACGTGACCGGGTCGCCGTCGACGTCATCCGCAGGGGGAGTGGGTCGAACATCAGTTCGGGGGTTGGGGGGGGTGGCGGGGGATCGGGTGGTCCCACAGACTTCGGTGGCTTGGTGAAATGGAACCGGGCGGCCGGTCGTTGTGGCCCCTGATGTCCTCAAACGCAGACGCCCGCGCAGGGACCACCGAGCTCGACGACCTGAACTCACAAGGGGCGGGTGGTCAGAATTTGTCGACGCCGCGGGTCGTGCTTGCGATCTCGGCTTTGGCGCTGGGTGGATTCGCAATCGGCACCACCGAGTTCGTCACCATGGGGTTGCTGCCCCAGATAGCGGCGGGTGTCGGCGTATCGATCCCGACAGCCGGCCACATCATCACCGCGTATGCACTCGGCGTGGTCGTGGGCGCCCCGGTGATCGCCGCCCTCGGCGCCAAGATGCCTCGCAAGGGCATGCTCGTCATGCTGATGATCGTCTTCGCGGTCTGTAATGCCGGGGCGGCCATGGCCCAAGGCTTCGGCAGCCTGACCTTGATGCGGTTCCTCTCGGGCGTGCCGCACGGGGCGTTCTTCGGTATCGCCGCGCTCGTGGCGGCCTCACTCGTCAGCCCGGCGCATCGCGGTCGAGCGGTCGCGGCGGTGATGATGGGCCTGTCGGTCGCGAACGTGATCGGCGTACCGCTGGCCACCTGGATGGGCCAGCAGCTCGGCTGGCGTAGCGCCTACTGGCTGGTTGCCGGTATTGCGCTCGCAACCGTCGCCTCGGTGCTGCGGCTCGTCCCGCACAAGCCGCCATGCGGCACGGCCACGATCCGAGGCGAGCTGAGCGCGCTGAAGAAGCCGCAGGTGGTCATGGCGCTGTTGGTGGGGACCATCGGTTTCGGCGGCATGTTCGCGATGTACAGCTATATCGCGCCGTTGGTCACCGAGGTCGGCGGCATGAGCGAGGCCTCCGTGCCGGTCTACCTCGCCCTGTACGGGCTCGGCGGGGTGGCTGGGGCGATCATCGGCGGGCGGATGGCGGACCACGCGGTGCTGAAGGCGATGGCCGGCAGCCTGGTCGCGATGGGGCTGTTGCTCGGCCTGCTCACCGTGTCGATCACCCAGCCGGTGCTGGCAGGCGCCACGATCGTGTGCATCGCGTTCAGCGGGTCGGCGCTGGTGATCGCGCTCCAGGTACGCCTGATGGATGTCGCCGGACAGGCGCAGACGCTCGGCGCGGCACTGAACCACTCGTCGCTCAACCTCGCCAACGCGCTGGGCGCGTGGCTCGGCGGGCTGGTTATCGCGCACGGGCTCGGCTACCGGGCGACCAGTTGGGTGGGCGTCGTGCTGGCCGGCTTGGGCCTGTTGGTCGTCGCGGTCTCGGCGGTGACCTCGCGACGTTGGCCGACTGGGGCATCCGCGGCCCTCCCTCAGCCCATCACCGATAAGTGACATTATGTCAAGTATTGGCCCTTCGCACTGCATCAGATGAATCGTTGATGTGGTCGCACTCCACTACCCCGTCTGCGGCGGCTGGCGAGCTTGTGACCCACACAGATGATCAAAGGCGGCTGCTCGATTCATGCCGAGAACGGCGCCACATGCCGGCGTCGGCTCGGCGTTTAGATGTCGGGCAGGATGGCCGTATGACGACCGCCGCGGCCTCACGACCCGGGGTGGTGTGCCTGTGCGGCAGCACCCGATTCCACGATGCTTTCGAG
>JBOHDU010000092.1:0-10476 GCA_050700615.1 Nocardioidaceae bacterium | reverse complement strand
GAGTACGTCGACTACCTGCTCGGCCTTGGACCGATGATCCTCGGTCACCGTCATCCGGTCGTGACCAGCGCCGTGGCGGCCGCCATCTCCGACTATGGGACGTGCTTTGGTCTTCCGTACCCGCTGGAGGTCGAGGCTGCCGAGAAGGTGGTCGATGCGGTGCCTGGAATCGAGCAGGTCCGGTTCACCAACTCCGGCAGCGAGGCAGTCGGCACGGCAGTGCGCCTCGCCAGGGCGACCACCGGCCGCCGCCTGGTCATCAGGTTCGAGGGGCACTACCACGGCTGGCAGGACACCGTCTATTGGAGCAACCACGTCGATCCCGCTCTCGCCGGCCCCGCCGATGCCCCACGTCCGGTCGCCGCCGGCCCTGGGGTGCCGCTGGAGCTGGCCGACACCCTCGTCGTACTCACGTGGAATGACCCGGTCAGCTTCCGGCGGGTGATGGACGAGCGTGGCGACGAGGTGGCCGCCGTCATCACCGAGGCCGCGGTCTTCAACACCGGCTGCATTCTGCCCAGGCCTGGCTATCTCGAGCTGCTCCGCGAGGAGACCACCAAGCACGCGGCGATGCTGATCTTCGACGAGGTGATTACCGGGTTCCGGTTCTGTCGCGGTGGCGCCCAGGAGTGGTTCGGCGTCACACCAGACCTGACGACGCTGGCCAAGGGCTTGGGGGGCGGGTTTCCCGTGGCGGCAGTGGGTGGCACCCACGAGGCGATGGCGATGATCGCCCAAGGCCGCTACTCGCACTCCGGCACCTACAACGCCAACGTCGTCCAGTGCGCGGCGGTAGCGGCAACCATGGACGTGCTTGCCGAGCCGGGCCTGTACGAGCGACAGCGTGCCGTCGGCGATCGGCTGGCCGCCGGGCTCGCCAGGCTCGCTGGGGAGGCAGGGATCGCCGCGACAGTCGAGGGGCTCGGGACCGTCTTCCAGCTCTGGTTCAGCGCGGAGCGGATCGCGAACTGGCGGGACGCGGCGATGTACGCGGACCAAGATATGTTCACCCGCTGGTATCAGGAGATGCTGCTGCGGGGTGTGCTGTTCCACCCTCTCCAGTTCGAGAATCTCTTCGTCTCGCTCGTGCACACCGACGAGGATGTCGACCAGACCCTGGCTGCGGCGGCCGAGGCGTTCGACGTCCTCTCCGGCGTGCGCGCAGTACGTTAGCCTCGCGAAGAGCCGGCGGGGGCCACAGCCAGCAGCTACGCCGAATGCTCGGGCTCGGCGGACGGTGTGGGAAGGAGCGACGATGACGACGATTCCGCTCGGCGGCGACCCGGCTCCACGCTCGGGTCGCGCTCGGTCCGGACGGTCCCGGCTGCTCTACGAAGAAGTGATCGACCGGGTCGAGCGGCTCATCGTCGAACGGGCGCTCGGACCGGGCGACAAGCTGCCGAGTCAGGACGAGTTGTCCGACCTCAGCGGGGTCAGCTTGATCACGGTACGCCGAGCCCTCGAGGAGCTGGAGCGGGCCGGTCGGGTTCGGCGGCATCAAGGGTTGGGAACTTTCCTTGCCAGCCCGAAGATCCTCAGCGATCCCAGCCACAGCGGTGGGCTGGGCGACACGCTGGGCGAGGCGGCTGAGGTAGCCCCGGTCGGCACGAAGCTCCTCGGTGTGACGCGATGCCGGCCATCAGCTGACCTGGCGGTTGCCCTCCAGATCCGGCCCGACGAGCTGGTGTGGCAGGTGCATCGGCAGCGCCTCATCGCCGACAAGCCGCTGATCGTCGAGACCGCCACGATCCCCGTGGCCCTGGCGGTCGATCTGGACCGGGTCTATCAAGGTGGGTCGTTGTACGAGACGCTCGCCGCGAGATACGGCCTCGACGACGACTACGAGGAGCAGTTCCTCGACGTCGTGCACCCGACCGCGCGGGTTCGCTCGCTGTTGCACCTGAGCGCTCGCGACCTGGTGGTGCGGATCCGCGGAATCACGCGTGACACGAGCGGTGTCCCGTTCGACGTCTTCGAGCAGGTCTATCCCGCATCGGAGTTCGCCTTCGTCATCGCCGGGCGGACCAACCGCCGCCTCCACCAGGGAGATCTCTCCCGCGACTGGTCGGCAACACCTTTGGACACCGATGTGGCCGCGCCGCCCGCCAAGCGATCCGGTCGCCGGACGACCCGGCCGGCATCCGGATCCCGGGCGTCGACACGGGGTGGTGGATGACCGTCCCAGCCCCCGATGTCTTCCTCGGTCTCGACCTGGGGACGTCAGGGCTCAAGGCGGTCGCCTGTTCCGGCTCCGGAGTCGTATTGGCGCGGAGCCAGGGCGGGTACCAAACCTCGCGCCCCGAGCGCGGCGCCGCGGAGCAGGATCCCGCCGACTGGCGAAACGCCGTGTGCACCGCGTTCGCCGAGCTAGCGGATGCGGTGGCGCCGTCGCGCTGGCGGTGCGTTGGGCTGTCCGCCATGGTCCCCACGCTGGTGACCACCGACGACCACGGCGGGCCGACCGGCAGCGCGATCACCTGGGAGGACGCCCGCGCTGAGCCGCAGGCGGTGGCGCTGGCCGCCCGTACCGGTGATCTGTACGCTGTCACCGGTCAGCGTCTCGACGGGAGGTACCTCCTCCCGATGCTCCTCCGGCTCGCCGCGGAGAACCCGGAATGCATCGAGCGCACGTCGTGGGTGCTCGGCGCCAAGGACTACCTGTTTTGGTGGCTGACCGGCGCTCCCGCCACCGACCCCAGCACGGCCGCGGGAACCGGTGGCTATGAGCTCGAGTCGCGCCGATGGAACCCCGCGATGCGAGCTGCGCTCGAAGGCCTGCTGGGGCGCACGCCGCCGAGGCTGCCGCGGATCTTGGACCCCGGGACGCGGAGCCCGATACGTCCCGAGCTGGCGTCGCGACTCGGTGTGCAGCAGGGGCTCGAGATCTGTCTCGGTATCGCGGACTCGGTGGCCGGTGCCGTAGGACTCGGGGCTGCCGATGCCGGCGACGTCGCGTACCTCGCTGGAACCAGCACGGTGGTTCTCGCCGTCTCCGAGCGTCTCGACCTCGACCCGCGCGAGCGCTTCCTGGTCACTCCGATGGCGACCGAGCACGAATGGGGCCTGGAGATGGATCTGCTCGCGACCGGAGCCAGCGTGCGGTGGCTGGCCTCGCTCTTCGGTATCGGCGAGCCAGAGCTGGTCGCCGACGCACGGAAGCGAGATGTGTCGGCAGCCCCGGCGTTCCTGCCCTTCCTCGCACCGGGTGAGCAGGGTGCGTTGTGGGATCCGCACCTGTCCGGCTCCATCACCGGTCTCACGCTGCGGCACGATCGGGGCGATCTCGCCCGTGGCCTGCTGACCGGCATCGTCCTGGAGAGCCGGCGCTGCCTGGCCGTACTGGCTGACCGGACGGGTCGGGCCGGTGTCGTGCACCTCGGCGGCGGTGGCATGGCAACTGCTGAGACGGGTCAGGAGCTGGCTGACGCGACCGGGCGCCAGGTGGTGGTGCCCGAGGTCGCGGTCGACCACTCAGCACTCGGTGCCGCCCTCCTGGCGGCCCGCGCGTGTGGCGTCCGCTCGGCTGTCGAGCCCGGCCCCACGCCCGGCCTTCGGCTGCTGAGACCAAACCCCAGTGCCAAGCAGACCTGGGATCTGCTGGCGAGCAGGCACGATGCTCTGCTCGCCGCGTTGGGGTCGCGGTCACCCGTCGATGGAGCCCAGCGGGTCGGGGGTTGGCCAGGGTCGCTCGAGGCCGCGGCCCGGCCCGGTGATTGACACTCGATATGTCACCTCATACTCTCTATACAGAGTGTGATCCCGTGCGGGCGTAGCAGGCAACGGTCCGCGCTGGACGTCAGCTCGCATCTGGCAACAGCTTCGGAAAGGGAACCGCCGATGAGCAACAGCGGGTTGACCCGACGACGGTTTCTCACGTTGGCGGCCCTGACGGCCGGCGCCGCCGCGGCACCGTTCTCGCTCGAAGCGTGCTCACCGTCGGGCGTCTCCAGCGCAGGCAAGAAGCAGCTTCTCAGGGTGGGCTGGACCTCCGAGCCCGACACCCTCAACCCCTTCACGTTCGCCAGCTCTGCATCGGGTGAGGTCCTCCAGCTGGTCTACGACAACCTGATGGTCTACGACATCAACCTCAAACCCGCACCCGCGTTGGCCACGTCAAGCCATTACAGCTCCGACGGGAAGTCGATCACCTATGTGCTTCGCCAGGGCGTCACGTGGCACGACGGAACCCCGTTCACGGCCGAGGACGTCAAGTTCACCTGGGACGTGACCAAGCAGCACAACCTCGGACAGGCGGCACAGTACCTGCCTGACCTCACCTCGTTCGACATCATCAACGCGAGCACGGTGGTGGCACACTTTCGGCGGCCGCAGGCCTTCGACCCCGCGCTGATCATCCCGATCGTGCCGCGACACATCTGGCAGCCGATGTCGAGTACCGCGATTCAGAAGTACCAGAACGCCAGCCCGGTGGGCACCGGGCCGTTCACCTTCGGCACATGGGTGCACGGCCAGTACGTCCAGGTGAATCGCAACGACAGTTGGTGGGGGAAGACCGCACCGGCCGCCAAGAGCGTGATCTGGCAGCACTACGACAGCCCTGACGTGATGACCCAGAATCTCATCTCGGGGCAGGTCGATGTGCTCACCGAGGTCCCACCGCAGCTGTGGCTGAGCCTCGGTTCCAAGAGCAGTGTGAAGGCCGTCGAGATGCCGTCGTACTCGTTCCACCACATCGGCATCAACGTGTCCACCAATCCCAAGTCCGGCGGCAACCCGCTGCTTCTCGACACGAAGGTGCGGCAGGCGCTCGGACTGGCCCTGGACCGCAAGCAGCTGGTCGAGCTGGCGCTCAGCGGGCGGGGGATACCCGGAAGCGTGCTGCTGCCGGCGGCCTTTGGGAAGTGGCAGGAGAAGATCCCACCCGACCACCAGCTCAACGCCGATCCCGGCAAAGCCAAGGCCCTGCTGGACGCGGCCGGATACAAGCCAGGCTCGAACGGGACGCGCGCGAGCAAGTCGGGGCAGGCGCTGAGCTTCCGGCTGATCGCGATCCAAGCCACGGACGTCGACGTCCGCGCCGCCCAGCTGTTCGTCGCCGACGCGGCCAAGGTCGGTATCGAGCTCAAGCTGCAGACCCTCGACGAGACCACGCTCGGTAACATCGTCTACAACGCGAGTGCACCGAACTGGGACCTCTTCGTGTGGGGCTGGGACTCCGGAACGCCGGATCCCGACTACCTGCTCGGCGTCCCGCTGACGAGCCAGATCGGCAACAACAACGATGTGTACTACTCCAACAAGACCTACGACGCGTTGTACGAGAAGCAGGCTACGACGCTCGACCCGGCCCAGCGGCTGTCCACGGTGCACCAGATGCAGCAGAAGTACTACGAGGACGCCGCCTACCTCGTCATGTGGTACCAGAGCAAGCTGCAGGCATACCGCACAGATACCTGGAAGGGATGGGTGCCTACCCCGGGAGGCATGGTCTTCAACTTCACCCGGAGCAGCTACCTCGACGTCACCCCCGTGAGCTAGTGGCCAAACACCTGCGCGTACAGCGGGGTTGACGATGACGCCCGGATACCTGGCCCGCAAGGTGGGTGCGTTGCTGCTCACGCTCCTTGCAGTGCTGACGTTCAACTTCCTGCTCTTTCACGTGCTGCCCGGCGACCCTGTCCGGTTGATGGCGCGCTCGGGTCACCTCGACCCGCAGGCGGCCGCGCAGCTGCGCTCACTCTTCGGCCTCGACCACTCGCTGCCGGTCCAGTTCCTCATCTACCTTGGCGACATCGCCCACGGGAACCTGGGATTCTCGTTCGCCTACCGGGCTCCGGTCACCTCGGTGGTCGGTCCGGCGCTGCTCAACACGATCCTGCTGCTCGGGGTCGCGACTCTGATCACGATCGTCGTCGGAGTGATCGTCGGCGTGATCGCCGGGACTCGCGCACACTCGAAGACCGACTCGTCGGTGGTCACCACGAGCCTGGTGCTGTGGAGCCTGCCGACGTTCTGGACCGGCATGATCTTGCTCATCCTGGTCGGCGTTTGGCTCCAGGTACTGCCGCTATCGGGCATCTCGACGCCCGGCTACCAGTTCAGCACGTGGGGCCAGATCGAAGACACCAGCCGGCACCTGATCCTGCCCGCGCTCACCCTTGTGCTCGTGAATGTCGCCGAGTTCGTGCTGATCACCAGAAGCTCGCTGATCGACGTGATGACCGAGGACTACATGGTGACCGCCCGAGCCAAGGGTCTGAAGCGGCGAGTGATCGTGTGGCGGCACGCGGTCCGCAACGCTCTGTTGCCGGTCACGACCGCGACGGCGCTGTACATCGGGATGGTGCTCGGCGGGGCCATCGAAGTGGAGACCGTCTTCTCGTGGCCGGGGATGGGATTGTTGACCTACAACTCGGTCCTCCAGCGCGATTATCCGGTGCTCGAGGCGTCGTTCCTGATCTTCACCATCGGAGTCATCTTGACGAACTTCGTCGCCGACCTGCTCTACCGGGCGATGGATCCTCGGGTGCGGCAGGCATGACCCTCCACGATCCAGGTCTGGTTGGCCCGCCCGTGCCCGTGCTTTCCGACGCTCCGGCCGTTCGGGCTCGGTGGGGATGGCTGCGCAGCCTGTGGGCAGATCGCCTGGGCAGGACCGGGCTGCTGCTGCTCGGCACGGTGCTCCTGCTGGTACTCGTCGGGCCGCTGGTCTTCCCGTTCGATGCCCAGGCCTTCGGGAAGTCGTCAGCGTCCATCTTGCAGGGCCCGTCGTCCAGCCACTGGCTGGGAACCGACGAGCTCGGGCGGGACATCTTCCGGCAGACCCTGCTCGGCGGCCGGATCTCGCTGCTGGTCGGTGTCTCCGCTACCGTGATCGCAATCTGTCTTGGCGCTGGCCTCGGCCTGCTGTCCGGCTACTTCGCCGGGTGGCGCGACGTCACGGTCATGCGGATCACGGACTTCTTCCTGGTGCTGCCCACGCTGCCGCTGATCGTCGCGCTGGCCGCGCTCTTCGGGCAGAGCGTGGTGGTGACCAGCCTGGTGATCGGGTTGACCAGCTGGCCGCAGACCGCGAGGATCGTCCGGTCGCAGGTGCTGTCGCTGCGCGAGCGGCCGCTCGTGCTGCGGATCCGCTCCCTCGGCGCCACTGACGCACGTATCGTCCGATCGCACATCCTCCCGAACGTGCTGCCGCTGATCTTCGCCAACCTCGTGCTGGTGCTGGCCGGGGCCGTGCTGGCCGAGGCCAGCCTGTCGTTCCTCGGGCTCGGTGACCCCGTGCACGTCTCCTGGGGGACGATGCTGCACTTCGCCTTCTCCTCCGGGGCGATGGGTCTGGGCGCGTGGTGGTACGTGCTGCCACCGGGCATCGGGATCGTCGCGCTCGTGATGGGCTTTTCGCTGATCGGGCACAGCCTCGAGCGAATCCTGAGCCCGCAGTCACGGGAGCTGCGATGAGCCTGCTCGAGATCACCGACATCGCGGTCGACTACCAGCTCGCTGACGGCTCTCTGCGGGCGGTCGACGGCGTCAGCCTCGCCGTGCAGGCGGGGGAGTCGGTGGGGGTGGTCGGTGAGTCCGGCTGCGGGAAGACGACGCTCGGCCTGAGCGTGCCCGGCCTGCTGCCGCGGAACTCGGGCGTCGCCGCCGGCAGCATCCAGCTCGACGGACATGAGGTCGTCGGACTGAGCGAGCGACAGCTGAACAAGCTCCGCTGGACGACGGTCGCGTTCATCTTTCAGGGCGCCATGAACGCGTTGAACCCGGTGATCCGCGTGGATCGCCAGATCCTCGAGCCGATGCTGGCGCACGAGTCCGACCTGTCGGCCGCGGCGGGCGGGGCCCGGGTTCGCGAGCTGCTCGACCAGGTGGGGGTGGCCCCAGCCCGGTCACGGAGCTACCCCCACGAGTTCTCCGGCGGCATGCGGCAGCGGGTGATGATCGCGATGGCGCTGGCCTGCCGCCCGAAGCTGCTGATCGCCGACGAGCCCACCACCGCCCTCGACGTGGTCAGCCAGTCGCAGGTGCTCACCCTGCTCGGCTCGCTCCGCGACACGTACGGCCTCGCACTGGTCCTGATCTCGCACAACCTCACCGCGATCGGGCGCACCTGCGACCGGGTGGTCGTCATGTACGCCGGCGTGGTGGTCGAGTCGGGGCCGACGACGATCCTCCTGGGCGGCGGCAAGACAGGGGCAGCGGCACATCCGTACACGCAGGCACTCATCCGCTCGCACCCGAACCTACGCGGGGACCGGGTCCTCGCGGACGCCCTGCCCGGACACCCACCA
The DNA here is from genome assembly GCA_050700615.1 of Nocardioidaceae bacterium. GTDB lineage: Bacteria > Actinomycetota > Actinomycetes > Propionibacteriales > Nocardioidaceae > JBOHDU01. The sequence goes on along the minus strand of JBOHDU010000092.1, from coordinate 2,224 downwards.
GACCTGTCGCTCCCCATGTCCGGATGCCGCTTCTACGACCGCTGCCCGGTGCGGCTGCCGATCTGCCGGACTGTCGTACCGCCGACGGTGACGCTCGCTGCCGGCCACCAGGCGGCCTGCCATCTCCTGAGGGAGCCGTCGCGATGAGCCCGGAGTCGCCCGTACTCGAGGTTTTTGACCTGCACGTCCGGTACGAAGCCCGTCGTAGCGGTGGTCAACGCAAGGTCGTGCGGGCCGTCGACGGTGTCACCTTCAACGTCAATCGAGGCGAGATCCTGGCACTGGTGGGCGAGTCCGGCTGTGGGAAGACCACGATCGCCCAAGCGGTCATGCGGCTCGTCCCGATCACCTCGGGCCGCATCCTGTCCGAGGGTCGCGACCTCGCCCGGATGCGTGGCCGCGAGCTGCGACGCGCGCGGCGGAGCTTCCAGATGATCTTCCAGGACCCGTTCTCGTCGCTCGACCCGCGGAAGACCGTCTTTGACACGGTGGCCGAGCCGCTCGCCATCCATCGCGTGGGTAGCAGCGCGGCAGAACGGCGGACGCGGGTCCTCCAGGCTCTAGAATTCGCGCACCTGCGGCCGGCAGAGCGGCTGGCCGACCGCTATCCGCACGAGCTCTCGGGCGGGCAGCGGCAGCGGGTCGCTATTGCGACGGCCATGGTGCTCGAGCCCTCTCTGGTGGTCGCCGACGAGCCGGTCTCGATGCTCGACGTGTCGGCGCAGAGCGGGATCCTCAAGCTCATGACGGACCTGCGGGACCGTCTCGGGGTGTCGTATCTGTTCATCACCCACGACCTCTCGGTGGCCTGGGTCCTCGCCGACCGGATCGCCGTCGTCTACCTTGGCCGAGTCGTGGAGGTCGGCCCGTCCGCCGACCTGGTGGCGGCGCCTGCCCACCCCTACACGCGGGCGCTGCTCGCCGCAGCGACCGACGTCGAGCCCGGCGAGGAGGCGAGCCAGCCTCTGACCGGCGAGACTCCCTCGGCCATCGATGTGCCGGTTGGTTGTCGTTTCAGGCCCCGCTGCCCGCTGTTCCGAGCGCTCGGCGAGCCCGAACGCTGCCGCACCCAGGACCCGGCCCTGACACCGCTCGCCGGGCAAGCCGAAGCAGGCGGCCGCCAGGCAGCCTGCCACTTCACTCAAGGTCACATGAGCACTCACGAGGTCAGATGAGCAGGCAACGAGGTCAGCTGAGCACCCGGGAGGTCAGATGAGCGACGTTAACGCGGCCGATGTGATCGAGTTGGTAAGCGATCTGGTGCGCATCGAGTCCGTGACCCCGTGGCTCGTCCCGGGAGGAGCAGGAGAAGGTGGGGTCGTAGCCTTCATGGCCGATTGGTTGTCCGACCTTCCGGTGGAGGTGGTCAGGGACGAGATCGCGCCCGGCCGGTTCAACCTGGTGGCGACGTTGCGCGGCTGTGGCAAGGGACCGACTCTGTGCCTCAATGCCCACGCCGACACGGTCGGATTCGCCAACTGGCCCGACACCGCCCTCGTGCCCCGACTGGAGGGTGACCGGCTGTACGGGCTCGGGGCCGCCGATGACAAGGGATGCTGCGCGGCGGCCCTGCTTGCGATGCGGCGGCTGGCGGCCACCACGCGGAAGGGGGATCTCGTCGTAGCCTGTGTCGCCGACGAGGAGGGCGCTTCCAGCGGTACCGAACACCTGGTCACCCATCTGAAGGCCGACGCCGCCGTCGTCCTGGAACCCGATGCACTGCCAAGAGTCGTGACCGAGCATCAGGGGTTCGGCTGGATCGACGTCGTGGTGCGGGGCAGGTCGGCGCACGGCTCCGCGCCGGAGGAAGGGGTCGACGCGATCGTGGCGATGGCCGAGGTCGTCAGCCTCCTGCACCGCTGGGACGTCGAGCAGTTCGCTGCCAACCCTGACCCGCGCAACGGACGCACGGTCTTTCACACCGGCACGATCGACGGCGGGACCGACTATGCGACGTATCCCAGCGTCTGCAGGCTGGGAATCGAGGTCGGCACCCAGACCGGGGAGACGTTGGCCACCCGCGTCGCTGAGATCGAAGCCATCTTCGACGACGTACGCCGCAGCATGCCGGAGCTCGACGCCGAGGTCGAGATCCGGCTGGAGCGGGAGCCGTTCGTCGCGGCCGGCCACGAGCCGCTGCTGGCCTGCTTCGACCGGGCCGCCCGCGACACCTTGGGCACCGAGCTCAGCCGAGCCGGGCTTAACGCGTGGACGGATGCCGCCC
>JBOHDU010000091.1:0-4211 GCA_050700615.1 Nocardioidaceae bacterium | reverse complement strand
TTCCATGGGTCCACGAACCCGACACGGAGGTGACTTGTGAGTTTCTCGGTTGAGGAGTACGCCCACACGGCGTCCCCAGTGCGCTGGGACGACATCGACCTGTCCACGTTCGCCGACCAACCGCTTTCCGCCGGCACCCTTCGGGTCCTCCGGTACATGTGCGACATCGAGTCGCACACCGTGTGCTATCTGAGAGACCTGCTCGTCACGCCGAGCCATGCCGACCCCGAAGTCACCACGTTCCTCACAATGTGGAACTACGAGGAGTACTGGCACGGCGAGGTCCTCGCCGACGTGCTGGCCGCTCATGGCATCGCGACCGATGCCGACCACATCCGGTCGTTGCGGCTGCGCCAGGGGTGGAAGGACAAGCTCGCGCCGGTGCGACAGGCGCTGCTCGCGAACATCATCGGTGACGACTTCATCGCCACCCACATGACCTGGGGCGCGATCAACGAGTGGCTCACCCACGCCGGCTACATGCGTCTCATCGAGATCGAGCGCCACCCCACGCTCACTGAGATTCTGTCCCGGATCGCCAAGCAGGAGACTCGCCACATCGCGTTCTATGCGACGCAGGCGCGCACGCGGCTGGCACGCAGCCCACGGGCCCGACGGATTACCCGGTTCGCCCTCTCGACGGCGTGGCGACCGGTCGGTTCCGGGGTCATGCCTGCAGACGAGGTGCGGCACCTGCTCCGGCACCTCATGGGAGACGCAGGCCAAGGAACTGCGCGACGCATCGACGCCAAGATCGACACGCTTCCCGGCTTGGAGGGCCTTGGCCTCGTCCGCCGTCGCACCATGATCGCAGTCTGAGCCCCGCCGGACAGCAGCGCATGGATCAGGGTGAGGCACCCCACGGATGCCCCATCGGGTCAGTCGACGCCGATGTCCTCGTTCCAAAGGGTGGGGTGCGCCGCGATGAAGTCTGACATCATCTGTACACACCCCGGATCGTCGAGGAGCACGACCTCCGTGCCGTTTTCAGCGAGCCAGTCGTGGCCGCCGTAGAACGTTGTGGCTTCTCCGATGACCACCCTCGAGATACCGAACTGCCGAATCAGCCCGCTGCAGAACCAGCACGGTGACAACGTGGTCACCATGGTGGTGCCGCGGTAGGTCTGCTGCCGGCCAGCGTTGCGGAAGGCGGCGGTCTCCCCGTGCATGGAGGGGTCGTCGTCCTGCACCCGGCGGTTGTGCCCGCGCCCGAGGAGGGCGCCGTCGGCGCCGAACAAGGCACCGCCGATAGGGATTCCGCCTTCGGACAGCCCGAGTCGAGCTTCCTGAACGGCCACTGCGAGCATCGCAGCGTCGTCAGTCATGTCAGGACTTCCTCCAGCCCCTCTGCAACACCCGACTCAGCACCTTCCTCCGGCAGGATCAGGCGGAGGCCTGCATAGAGCACGGCGGCGACCACGAAGCCGACGAGGAACGTGATGTCGCCCAGGCCGGGATGGTGTTTGACCAGTTGGCCGACGTACTCGGTCTGGTTGGAGAAGAGCCAGATCGACAGCACCATGCCCACGAACATCGCGATCGCGCCACGCGGGTTGTGGAAGCCGGACCGAAGAGCCAACCCCCGGATGTCCTGGCCGCGCCGCTCGATCCTGTCGGTGAGCACGACACCGAGCCACGGACCGATCCAGTAGGCGATGACCAGTAGGAAGTTCTCGTAGTTCTGGCCGGCGTTCTTCAGACCGAACAGCGCGAGGATGAGGCCAGCAGCACCGAAGACGAGCGCGACGGAGGCCCGCGCCCATCTCAGCGGCAGCTTGACGCCGAGGGCCAGGAAGGACATCGCGCCGGAGTAGATGTTCAGAGCGTTCGCGGCCACCGCACCGACCGCGATGCAGAGCAGGGTCAGGTCGCCGAGCCAGGTCGGCATCAGGCCGGTGTAAACGCCGGGGTCGACATTGGCTGCCTTGCCGGCTGCCGACACCATCGCCGCGCCACCCGTCTCGAGCAGCACACAGGAGATGAAGACGCCCAGGCCGGCGTAGATGCCGACGGCTCGCCGGTTAGCGCTCTCGGGCAGGTAGCGCGTGTAGTCCGAGGCATACGGGTTCCAGCCACAGGCATAGCCGAAGGACGCGGCCGCCATCAGCGTGAACGCGCCCGAAGTCGGGATCCCTCCGAATCCAGGTGTGCTGGGGTGCGACTTCGACAGCACCACGACCAAGCCGATCGCGAAGACGACGGCGAGCGCAGGCAGGGCATAGCGCTCGAACGCCTGCACGAGGTTGTGCCCGAAGAACGCGATCGTCAACTGAGCCGCGACGATGATGAGCAGGCAGATGTACTTGGACAACCCGTTCACCAACGCGTGCAGGGCCAGCGCGCCGCTGATGCTGTTCACAGCGAACCACCCGATGCCCGCGACCACCGAGTTGAGGCCCGCAGGCAGGGCGTTTCCGGTTCTGTCGAACGCAGTCCGACTCAGCACCATCTGACACAGCCCGCTCGGCGGTCCCCAGCTCGACAGCACCCCATGCGTGATCGACCCGAGAGCAGTCCCCAGCACGATCGCGGCGACCGTCTGCCAGAACGTCAGGCCGAAGAACAGGACTCCGATGATGCCCACCGCAATGGTGGCGAACTCGAGGTTGGGCGAGCACCAGGTCCACAACAGGTTGAGCGGGACGCCGTGCCGCTCGCTTGTCGGGATCATCTCGACGCCCCCGGGCTCGACGGCGACGGTCTTCGAGCCGTAGTGCTCCGCGGCGATCGGGTTGAGGGGCCGGTCTGGCTGCAGTATTGTCACGCCGAACATTGTGCTCCTCCGAAGACCCGTTGGGGGCGGGCTGCGCGGTAATTTTCCTGCGCGCGTCGTGGAGCGATCTCACCCCTTCACACCAGCCTCGATCGACCGTGGCGCGAAGCCGGCTCTACTCGCTGCACGTCGCTGGGTCGCCAGAGAGCGCATGCCGCGCCCCGGTCGCCGGCTGGGGGATCGCCGCCGGCGCGCGCGGATCCACGGCGTACGCGTCCTGGCGGGTCCCGCTGCGCTCGGCACCCACACCCGCGGCGACCACGAACAGGATCCCGGCCACCGACCACAGGCCGGGCTGTTGGGCGAGAATCGCCAACCCGGCCAACATGGCGATCGCCGGCTCGAGGCTCATCAACGTGCCGAACGCCGCCGTGGTCAGCCGGCGGAGTGCGAGCATCTCCAGGCTGAACGGGATCACGGGGAGCAGGACGGCCAGGCCGAGGCCGTAGAGCAGCACCTCCCAGGTCAAGTGCCCGACTGCACCCGGCCCTCCGACCACGGTGGCCACCAGAGCGGCAACGGGCATCGAGATCGCCAGCCCGGTCAGCCCTTGCGTCTCGTCTCCAACCCGTTGGGTGAGCAGGATGTAGAGCGCCCAGCAGAGGGCGGCACCGAGCGCGAGAGCCACGCCGCGAGGATCTGTCCCGCCCTGCCAGGGGCGGGTAAGCAACACGACTCCTACTGCTGCCAGTGCGGGCCACACCAGCAGCCGTCTGCTCCTGCTGCGCGACACGGCGACACCCAGCGGGCCGAGGAACTCGAGGGCGCTTGCGGTGCCCAGCGGGAGAGTGACGAGAGACGCGAGGAAGAGCAGCGTCAAGCCAGCCGTCACGACTCCGAGCAGAGCACAGACCGCGAGCAGACGGCGGTTCAGACTGCGCAGCGGTGGTCTGACCAGGACGAGGAACAACAGTGCAGCCCAGGCCAACCGTAGCCACGCCGTACCCTCCGGGCCGACGCGGTCGAACAGGCCGACCGACAGCGCCAGGCCGACCTGGACGCAGGTCATCGAGCCGAGCGCCATCCCGGTACCCACCCGGGCAGCCGTCGGGCCGGGGTGGGGTGTGGTGCCCATGCTGCTCATGACCCCAGTAGACGTGAGAGAGAACGTCCCTGTCCACTAATTACTTATGGACGTACCGTCCTGAAATAGTGGATGATTGCTATGTGGACCCTCGTCGCCTGGAGTTGCTGCTCGCACTCTCCCGTCTCGGCTCGATGCGCGAGGTCGCCGATACCTCGGGCGTCTCCACCTCTACCGTCTCGCAGCAGCTCGCCGTGCTGGCGAAGGAGGCCGGCGCCGTGCTCCTCGAGCCGACCGGTCGCCGCGTCCGGCTCACCCCTGCCGGTCACCGACTCGCCGCACATGCGGTCACGATCCTGGCTGCCATAGACGCCGCACGGGCCGACCTCGACCCGGCCTCGGACACGGTCGGGT
>JBOHDU010000090.1:0-7594 GCA_050700615.1 Nocardioidaceae bacterium | reverse complement strand
CCCTTGGGGGTCGAGGTCCACGACGAGGACCCGAAGTCCGTGCTGGGCCAGCGCCGCCGCTAGATTGACTGCGGTGGTGGTCTTGCCTACGCCGCCCTTTTGGTTGGCCACCGTGAGCACCCGGGTGGCCGCGGGTTTCGGCGCGTCGCGGCGAATGGGTCGGCCGGCGTCGACCGCGAGCCGGTGCTGGGTCGCCCTGGCCAAGGGATTGTCGTCGTTCGCGTCGTGGTGGGCCCGATCGGCGATCTCAGCGGCGGTCGTGATGCCGGCCGGTGCTGGTGCCTCCGGCTGCACCCCAGGCGACGAGGCGACCCTCGCTCTCCCAGCCCTCGCGGCCTCGGTATCGGTTTCACGTGAAACATCGGGCCAGCCCAGGCCATGGCCATCGAGATGCGGCGTATCGGGCCAGCCCAGGTGTCGCGGTGCTGTGGTCACTGCTGCCCCTTCGTACCGACGGACCTTTGGCCGCTCGACTCTATCCGAACCACCGTGGCGGCGGGAGAGACAATCTCGGCCCCCCAGTGTTCGATCCGAACCCGGCCGCCGGTGAGCCGAGCCACGGCGGCGCGGTGCGTCTCGACCTCGTCCGCGGCCGTCGACCCCTTGATCGCGATCAGCTCGCCGCCCGCCCGGCACAGCGGCAGACACCAACCGGCCAGCCGATCCAGCGGAGCCACCGCGCGAGCCGTCACCACGTCGACGAACAGGTGGCCATGAGCGTCTTCCGCGCGAGCCCGCATCACCGTGGCGTTGGGGAGCTTGAGGCGAGAGACTACCTCTGATAGGAACTCGCTGCGGCGTAGCAGCGGCTCGAGCAGGGTGACGCGAAGGTCAGGCCGGGCGATGGCGAGCACCACGCCGGGCAGCCCCGCGCCGGAGCCCACGTCACATACCGCGGCCCCCGGTGCGATCAACGGCGCGATGACGACACAGTTCAGGACGTGCCGACTCCACAACCGCGGGGCCTCCCGGGGTCCAACCAGGCCACGCGCAACACCTTCGGTTGCCAATAAATCGACATACCTATCTATCGACTTGACGCGCCGCGGGAAGAGCTGGTTGAGCACGCCCTCTTCGGGTCGGTCGCGCCCATCGCGTCCCTGGCTCGGGGTTTCACGTGGAACGTCGGTCATGGCGCATCGGCAGCCATCACGGGCGTGGCTGCCCGCCGGCTGGTCGGTCCCGCACGGCCCAGGACTGGTGGGTAGGAACAGGCCACGAGCAGGCCGGACCCTAGGCCGGCAGCACGACGACGCACCGAGTCGGCTCGACTCCTTCAGACTCGCTGTGCAGCCCGGCCTCCGCAACGGCGTCGTGGACGACCTTGCGCTCGAACGGCGACATCGGCGCGAGCTTGACGGCTTCGCCCGACTCCTTGACGTCTTCAATGGCGTCGCGCGCGAGCTCGACCAGGTTGCGGCGGAGTTCGGCACGGTAGCCGCCGATGTCGAGCATCAGCCGGGACCGTTCGCCGGTCGAGCGGTAGACCGTCAGCCGGGTCAGCTCCTGCAAGGCCTCCAAGACCTCCCCATCCCCACCAACCAGCCCATCAAGTCCGGTGCCCACGATCGACACCGCGGCCCGGTCGCCCTCGACGTCCATGTCCAGATCTCCGTCGAGATCGGCGATGTCGAGCAGTTCCTCGAGATAGTCGGCCGCGATGTCGCCCTCGGCCTCCAACTGCGCGACTCGGTCCTGAGGTGACGTCGTCTCAGGTGGTGCACCGTCAGGGGCGTCGCCGGCATCGGCCGGAATAGCCTCGGCGTCGGCGGTCGTCGACAGCTCGGCCTCGTCGTGGGTGATGTCGCTCATGGGTGAACTCCAAGATCGTCGGTTCGGGTGCCGCCGCTATCTGTTCTTTCGCTTCTTGCGGGACTGCTTCTTCGGCTGCACGCGCTGCACGGTGGGCTTGGGCGGCGGGTTGTCGGTCCCGTCGGCCGCGGACTGGTCTATCACCGGTTGCGCGGGAGGGTGTCGCTGCGCCTCTCGTCGCTTCTTCGCCTCGAACGCAGGCGTACCCGGTGTCGGATTATTGCGGATCACGTAGAACTGCTGTCCCATCGTCCATAGGTTCGAGGTGGTCCAGTACAGCAGGACACCGACCGGGAACGCGATCCCGCCGACGGCGAAAACGAGCGGCAAGACATACAGCAATATCTTCTGCTGCTGGGCATATTGTCCAGTCATTGCCGTGGCAGGCATGTTTTTACGCATCAACTGCCGCTGAGTAGTGAACGTCGTGGCGGTCATCAGCACGACCATGCACGCCGTGACGACCTTGGTCGCCCACTGCGGGTCGTGGGTGACATGAGTGAACGAGTCGGCGATCTTCACGACATTGAAGATCACCGCGTTGGACAGGGACTGCACCTGGCCCTGGGTGAAGAAGCCGACCGGCTGGTTGTTTCGTGCAGCGTCGTTGAGGGTGCGGAACAGAGCCAGGAAGATCGGCATCTGCAGCAGCAGCGGGAAGCAGGAGGCCAGCGGGTTGGTGCCGGTCTCCTTGTAGAGCTTCATCGTCTCTTGGGTCAGCTTCTCGCGGTCATGTCCGTACTTCTTCTGAAGCTCCTTGACCTGCGGCTGCAGCAGCTGCATGTTGCGGCTGTTCTTGATCTGCTTCACGAACAGCGGGATGAGGGCCGCCCGGATGACGAGCGTCAGGCAGATGATGGACAGCGCCCACGAGATGCCCTCCGGCATCGACAGCAGGCCGTGGAACAGGTTGTGGAACACGATCAGGATCCCGCTTGTCACGTAGTACAGCGGAACGAGGATCGCGTGACCGACCTGTTCGAAGAACGAAATCACGAGGTCAGCGTCTCCTAGCGCGTACGCGGGGTAAGCATCGGGGGCGCCGACGTCGACGTGGTGTCATCCGCGGGCTTGGCCGCCCGCCAGGTGAAGTGCTCAGGGACCGGGTCGTAACCGCCCGCCGCCCACGGATGGCAGTGAACCAGCCGTCGTCCGGCCGACCACGCCCCACGCAGTGCGCCGTACCGTTGCACCGACTCGAGCGCATAGGCCGAACAGGACGGGTGGTAGCGGCATACCTGCCCGTACATAGGGCTGATCAGGAACCGGTACGCCTTCAACAGCCCGATCAGGACGTACTTCATCGTGCCCTGGCTGTCGTCGAGGCTTTCATCGAGGCTGTCCTCGGGACTCCGTCAACTTCTTCTGCTCCTTGTCGAGCTTCGTCAAACACCGCTCCAGATCGCTGTCCAGGTTCCGGTAGCCGGCACGTGCTGCGGCCGGGTTGGCGCGGATGACCAACATCGTGCCCGCATCAAGTCCAACGATCCGATCGCGCATCGCGTGCCGCAACTGGCGTTTCACCCGGTTTCGGACGACCGCCGGCCCGACAGCCTTGGAGACGACGAACCCCGCCTTGACCGGCTCGGTCGCACCCGATTGCGGTGACATCAAGTGGACCACAACCGTCGGCGCGGCGACTCGGCGGCCACGGCGTACGGTCCGCTGGAAGTCGGTCGACCTCCGCAGCCTGTTGTCCTTGGACAGCACGACGGCGACGCGGCAATCAGGCGGCGAGACGGTTGCGGCCTTTACGGCGGCGACTGGCCAAGATCGACCGGCCAGCGCGGGTGCGCATCCGCAGGCGGAATCCGTGCACCTTGTGGCGGCGCCGGTTGTTCGGTTGAAACGTACGCTTGCTCACGACGAGGTACTCCCAGGTTCGGGCCACCACAAGGCGACCGGGTCAAGGCGTGGCCGGTTCGACAGCACCGCCTGTCCACAGGATGACGTGTCGACAAATCACTTTGTTAGAGGTGGAGATACGCCTCGCCTGTGGACATGCGGCAAGGGTCGACGCCAAGCCGACCGCCCAACGGTACGCGGTGCGACGCGCAAGGGTCAAACCGGCCAAGCCTCGGCGAACGTGGCCCGGAAACAACGGCGAAAAGCGTCCGCGCCGACTCGATCGGACCCGGTCCACAGGATGACTCGGCGTGTCCCGACCGACACGCCGCGTGTCCGGCGAAACTGTCCAGATTTCCTTGCCCACCTGTGGACGACGGCTTGATTCCGGGAGGAGGTTCTTGTTAGCGTCCCGCGCTACCGGAGCTTTCCCCGCCACCTCCTTCTGGCGCCTCGGGCCGTTGAGATCCATTGATGTTCACAGCCTGTGGACAACTGTGTGGACGCACGCAGATTCGTCTGCAACCTGCTGAGCCCGACAGAATGTGAGGGTTTGCCGCGATGACCGATGGTGCCGACCTGGAGCGAGTTTGGACGCATATCGTCGACAATCTTCCGACGAGTAACCGGGCCTGGCTTCGCACCTCGCAGCCGGTGACGCTGCACGAGAGCACCGCCATCGTCGCGGTGGCCGACGACTTCACGCGCAGTCAGCTCGAGACCAGGCTGCGTCCACGCCTCGAAGACGAGCTCAGCCGTGCCCTCGGCCAGGACGTCCGGCTCGCAGTCACGGTAGACGCGACACTGGACCGAGGAGGGGTCGGCGTCGAGCCACAGCGTGAGGGCGACACCATCTCGAGGTCCGACGCTCCCAACAACAGGCCGGCACCAGCGCTGGCCCCGTCTCTGGAGCCGGCCGCCGGGAGCGCGCGCGACACCAGGCTCAACCCGAAGTACATCTTCGAGACGTTCGTGATCGGGTCGTCCAACCGGTTCGCCCACGCTGCCGCAGTCGCCGTGGCAGAGGCCCCGGGCAAGGCCTACAACCCGCTGCTGATCTACGGAGACTCCGGCCTGGGCAAGACCCACCTGCTGCACGCCATCGGGCATTACGTGCGCAGCCTGTTCACCGGGGCGCGGGTGCGCTACGTGAGCAGCGAGGAGTTCACCAACGACTTCATCAACGCCATCCGAGACGACCGTGCAGCCGGCTTTCAGAGTCGGTACCGCGACGTCGATGTGCTGCTCATCGACGACATCCAGTTCCTGGAAGGCAAGATCCAGACCCAGGAGGAGTTCTTCCACACGTTCAACACGCTGCACAACGCGAATAAGCAGATCGTGATCACCTCCGACCGACCACCGAAGCGGCTCGAGGCGCTCGAGGACCGGCTCCGAAACCGGTTCGAGTGGGGCCTGATCACCGATGTACAGCCGCCCGACCTCGAGACCCGGATCGCCATCTTGCGCAAGAAGGCGGCCACCGAACGGCTTACCGCCCCACCCGACGTCCTGGAGTTCATCGCCAGCAAGATCCAGACCAACATCCGTGAGCTCGAGGGTGCTCTCATCCGAGTCACCGCGTTCGCAAGTCTGAACCGCCAGCCGGTCGACCTGACCCTGAGCGAGATCGTGCTCAAGGACCTGATCCCCGAGGGAGGCGAGCCGCAGATCACCGCCGCGGTCATCATCGCCCAGACCGCGGCGTACTTCGGGCTCTCGATCGACGACCTATGCGGGACCAGCCGCAGTCGTGTGCTCGTTACCGCCCGCCAGATTGCGATGTACCTCTGCAGGGAGCTCACCGACTTGTCCCTGCCCAAAATCGGCCAACAGTTCGGTGGCCGCGACCACACCACGGTCATGCATGCCGATCGCAAGATCCGCCAGCTGATGGCAGAGCGTCGATCCGTCTACAACCAGGTGCGCGAGCTGACCAACCGGATCAAGCAGCAAGCCCGCCAGCAGTGAGTGCTGCCGAGCGGCGGTCCGTGACTGGCGGACCGCGCCTCCCTGTTCCCGCGCGAACCGCGCGCCATGCCGGACATTCAGCGCATCCAAGTCACCTCACATCCTGGGGACAACCTTGTGGACGGTCGGTGATCATCCCAGCAACGGCTGTGGACGGTTGTGGGTGGCCGTGGCGGCAGCATCAGGCGATCCACCGAGGCGACCCGAGTAGTCCACCGCTACTCAACAGCCCACCGAGCGCCGAACGGCTACTCGACCTGGGAGTTTCTGAGTTATCCACAATTCACACAGACGCTATGGATCTGACGGGAGAAGCGACCTGATGACAGACACTCACCATCTGCTGCCCCGTCAGGCTGGGGAAAACCTATGATCGGAGGCAGCGCAGTGGCCGTGCAACGCTACTGGGCTCCCCTTGCGGTCCTGGTGCTGGAGCATGACAGGATGCTCGCCAACCCGGGCCGTTCATCATCATGAGACGGCGCACGTCCCGTCTCGAGGCAACCCGACGCCCGTACGTCGGCTGGATCAACACCCGCTCCCGCACCCGCGGGTTCGTGGCAGGAGGCAACGCATCGTGAAGTTCCGCGTCGACCGTGACGTCTTGGCCGAGGCTGTGGCCTGGGCGGCACGAAGCATCCCGAGCCGGCCCGGGACCCTGCCCCAGCTCTCGGGCGTACTCGTGTCCACCGGTCAGAGCGGACTGACCCTCTCCGGCTTCGACTACGAGACCTCGGCCCAGGTGACGATCCCCGCCGACGTCGCCGACGAGGGCAACGTGCTCGTCTCGGGCCGGCTGCTGGCCGACATCGCTCGTGCTCTGCCCGCTCAGCCGGTCGACGTCAACCTCGACGGCGCCAAGCTGTCCGTCTCGTGCGGTAGCTCTCGCTTCAGCCTCCAGACGATGCCGGTCGAGGACTATCCGGCGCTGCCCGGCATGCCGGAGGTCTCGGGGACTGTCGACGGCGATGTGTTCTCGGCGGCGGTGGCCCAGGCAGCGACCGCGGCTGGGCGTGACGACATGCTTCCGGTGCTCACCGGCGTCAAGATCGAGATAGACGGCTCCCGGTTGTCGCTGCTCGCCACCGACCGGTTCAGGCTCAGCCTGCGCGAGCTCGAGTGGCGCCCGATCCAGTCCGACATCTCCGCCAGTGCCTTGGTGCCGGCGCGGGTGCTTGCCGACACGGCAAAGTCCCTGACCGCCGGTTCCGAGCTCAGCATCGCGCTGTCGTCGACGGCCAACGAGGGGCTGATCGGGTTCGAGAGCAACGCGTCGGGTGGGGAGCGGCGGACCACCACGCGGCTGATCGAGGGCGCGTTCCCCAACGTCCGTCAGCTGTTCCCCAGCAGCTCCGAGACGAGCGCGCGGGTCGAGACTGCTGCACTCGTCGAATCCGTGAAGCGGGTGTCGCTGGTGGCCGGCCGGAACACAGCGATCCGGCTCGCCTTCACCGAGGGCTCGCTCACTCTCGAGGCCGGCAACGGCGAGGAGGCCCAGGCCACCGAGTCGATCGAGGCGGCCCTCACCGGAAACGACATCACGATCGGCTTCAACCCCGGCTACCTGCTCGACGGCCTGGCGGTGATCAACGGGTCGCACGTGCATGTCGCGATGACCCAGCCGGCCCGACCGGCCGCGTTCGCGAGCCTGGCGAGTGCCGACGCCGACCCCGACCTGGGGTTCCGCTATCTGTTGATGCCGCTGCGTATGCAGGGCTGACACCTGCGTGCAACAGTTGCAGTGACGGCGGGGACCAGGCGACAGGGAGTGACCATGGACATCGGACTCATCGGCCTCGGCAAGATGGGCGGCAACATGCGGGAGCGCCTGCGCGAGGCCGGTCACACCGTCGTGGGATACGACCGAAACCAGGAAGTCAGTGACGTAAAGTCGCTCGACGAGATGGTGTTGAAGCTGCCGCAGCCGAAGGTCGTGTGGGTGATGGTGCCCTCAGGTGAAACCACC
>JBOHDU010000089.1:0-2442 GCA_050700615.1 Nocardioidaceae bacterium | reverse complement strand
TGCCCGCAGTGTGCGCGAGTAGTGCTCGCGCAGCGCGTGGACGTCGCGCACCTCGAAGCCGGCGTGCTCGAGAGCGTCGACGACACCCGCGATCGGGAGCAGAGCGCCATCGGGGAAGACCGAGGCGTCGACGAACGTGCGCTGCGTGATCTCGGGCCCTGGATAGCGCGCAATCTGGTGGTTGAGGAGCCGACCGCCAGGCATCAATCTCGCGAACAGTGATGAGGCGTACTCGCCGAAGCGCTCGCGCCCCACATGCTCGGCCATCCCAATGCTGGCGATCGCATCGAACGGCCGGTCGTCGAGGTCGCGCCAGTCCTGCAACCTGATCTCCACTTGTTCTTGCAGGTTGGCTTCTTCGACCCGTTTGCGAGCGAGCTCCATCTGCTCGTGCGACAAGGTGATACCGACCACCTCGACGTTGTACTCGCGTGCGGCATGCAGCGCGAAGGAGCCCCACCCACATCCGACGTCGAGGACCCGCATCCCGGGCTGCAGCCGGAGCTTGCGGCAGACCAGGTCGACCTTGTCCCGCTGGGCGTCGTCGAGCCGGTACGACGGGTCATCGGGCGCCCGCCAATACGCACACGAGTAGACGAGGGACTCCCCCAGCACGTGCCGGTAGAAGTCGTTGCCTAGGTCGTAGTGGTGGCTGACGGCGACAAGGTCGCGCATCTTGGAGTGTTTTGCTCCGTGCAACACGATCTCCTCCGGCGGCGGCTTCGGCGCCGGGCCGATGATGCCCAATCGGATGGCCGTCCCGACCAGGCGAGCCTTGGCTGACAGCGACAGATGTGGCCGCCTACCGATCTCCTCACCGACCCGCGACAGCTCGGAAAGCGTCTCGACCAGGTCACCCTCCAGATCAAGTCCACCCGCGACGTAGGCTCTCGCCAGACCGAGCTCGTCGGTCCGCCAGAGCATCCGGCGCAGTGCCCGACGGGTACGAATCGTCACGACAGGCGACTGCGGCGGCCCGGCCTCGGACCCGTCCCAGGCCCGAATTCGCACGGGCACCGGCTCGCCGGCGACGATCTCGATCATGCCCACCAGCCGCTCGGCAACACTCGATCCGCTTGCCACCAGCCACCTCCTGCGCCACACACCCTCATACCAGTTCTACCCCGTGGAGGGCAGGCGAGGCGACCACAGGTGACATCGTGCCAACCAGCACCACACGAGCTTCTAGGTCCGGCAGACCCCGGACGGACTCGCGGGCCGTGACCGCTAGAGCCGTAGCTGATCGAGAATCGTGCCGAGCTCAACCGGTGCGGAGGTGTCGACCTCGATGCAGACTCCGAGACTCAGCGGCGCTATCTCGTCGACGGCCTCTCGAACCCGTTGCAACGTGGCTTCGTCGGCGGGCAGGTGTGGGCCGCCCCGTTCTCGGCGCCTGTAGCGCTCGACCGCAACGTCGGCAGGGACCCGGCACAGCAGCTCTGCCACCCTGTTCGCATAGGGCTTCAGCAGCCGGCACACCCGTTCGGTGTCGCGATGGGGAGCGACCCAGATGTCCACGACCACGGGCCCGGTTGCTGCGTCGACCGAGGCAGCGAGCTCGGCCTCGGCCCTGCGGCGCAGGGCATCCCTGTCGGGACCCGCCTGACCACCGGCAAACATCCGCTCCTTGATCGCATCGAGCGACAACAGGAGTGCATCGAGCTCCGCGGCTACCGCGTTGGCCAGCGTCGTCTTGCCCGCGCCCGGCACCCCCGTGACGACGACCACCGGTGGGTGCCCGACGCCTCTCGTACCTCGCACTCCCCCATGATCCGTCGGTAGCGGAGCGACCGCGAGTCGCGACGGGCAGCAGCCAGGCCGTGGGCGCGACAGCTCTCCGGGAACTTTTGTCGCAGACCTAGGATGAAAATATGGACGAAGCCAACCAACAACTAGAAGCAGCGACGAGTGCGTACGTCGACAGCGACAACGAGCTGGCGAAGGCCGCCGATGGCTACGACTACGAAGCTGAGACGCTCGCGGTCTTCGAAGCGGCCCTGGTGAAGAACCGGGTGGCCAGGCTGCACTTCGCGGCCGCGCTCGAGGAGGGTGGGCACCCCGTGCCACGGGGTTTGCTCTACGACGTGTCGGGCGAGGCAGAGGCTTCCGATGAGTCGCCGGACTGGATCGAGCGCTCCTGACGAGCGGTCACGACCGCAAGCGTCCACCAGCCCCCTCGCCTTTCAACCAGCGGATGGCCCCACCGGCCACGATCAGGTCGATCTGGCGCGGTGACAAGCGGTGCCGCACGCCGATGTCTGCGTCATGAGTCTTGTTGCGGACGCTGAGTCGGTCGCCAGAGGCCCACGAAGCGCGGAGATCGTCGATCGCCAGCACGTCGCCCGCCTCGACCCCGTCGTAGTCGGACTCGTCGACGAACTCCAGCGGGAGAACGCCGAAGTTCACCAGGTTCTGCCAGTGGATCCGCGCGTAGGACTTGGC
>JBOHDU010000088.1:0-6388 GCA_050700615.1 Nocardioidaceae bacterium | reverse complement strand
GCGTCAGGGTGGGCAAGGTCGGCGGCGTCAGGGTGGGCAGAGTCGGGCACACGGGCAGCTGGGACGCGACCGAGCACGGGTTCGGAAGGCTCGGCAGCCCTACGGTCGGAAGGTTGTTGAGATTGAGGTCGAGCTTGGCGCTGAGGTTCGTGTAGTCACCCATGTGGAAGTTGCGCGCCTGGCTCGGTGTGCTGCCGACGGTCGCATCGACGAAGGGATAGGTGAGCAGTACCTGGAGGCTCTTCGGGATCGAGTCGCCCGCACTCGCCAGCCTGGTGAGGATCGGGTCCAGCGAGTGCAGCATCGCGACTGTGTCCTGCTTGCTGGCCGTGATGACCCGCACCGCCACCGGGCTCAACCGTTGGAGCCCTCTGAGCATCTTGACCAGACCGGCCCGCTGCTCGTTGAGCACCTTCACCGCGTTGGGCAACGTGTCAAGCGCGTTGACGATCGACGTACTTTGAGCCTTGACCTCGACGCTGAGTGTGTTGACCGCCCCAATCGCCCGGACGATGTCTGCCTTGTGCTTGTCGAGCTGCCCCATGAACGTCTTCAGCTGAGCCAGTACGTCACGGATCTCCGGCTCGTTGCCGCCGAGCGCCTTGTTGAGCTCCGCGGAGATGGTCTTGAGCTGCGCCACGCCACCGCCGTTGAGAAGCAGTGACAGGGCGGCCAGGACTTCCTCGACCTCCGGGTTCCGTCCACTACGCGACAGCGGAATCGTGTCGCCGTTGGTGAGCCGACCAACCGGCCGCACCCCGACCGGGGGGCTCAGCGACACGAACTTCTCGCCCAGCAGGCTCGTCTGCTCGATGGATGCGAAGGCATTCTCGGGCAGCTTGACGTCACCGTTGACCCGTAGCCCTACCAGTGCGGTGTAGCCCTGCAGCGAAATGCTCTCGACCTTGCCGACGGACACGTCGTTGACCTTGACCGCAGACTGCGGCACGAGGTCGAGGACGTCACGGAACCGGACGTTGACGGCGTACGAGTGGTCGCCAAGGTTTGCGCCGCCGGGAAGGGGCAGATTGTAGACCGAGAATCCGCAGCCGCTCAGCGACAGCGCTACGGCGAGCGTGACCATCAGAATGCGGAGGTGGCGCATCAGTTGCCCTCCTTGACGAGCCCGCCCAGGGTCTTGTCGATGTGTTCGACCACGACGGGGCCGATCTGCTCGCCGTGCAACGGCGTGGGTCGGTTCAGCCCGAGCGGTGGCAACGCGTTGAAGACCTTCTTGACGGCCGAGCAGCCAGCGCCGGAGTTTCCCGCTTGGTGGAGGATGGCACACAGCACCACAGCGGGGTCGGACGTCAGCTGATTGACGTTCTGGGAGATGTTGGCCCGGGTGTCGAGCGTGCCGCTCGTCGGGTTGTAGGTGTGGTACAGGTTGTCGAGGGCCTGCGGAGCCACATCGAGTGCCTGAACCAGGGCGTTGCGCTGAGTGACCAGGATCTGCGTCAGTCGCCGGAGCCCCCCGATGTTGTGGCGAAGGGTGTCCTTGTTGTCGTTGACGGACTGGGAAACGGCGCCGAGCGCGGTGCTGAGGTTGTGCAGGGCGGCGGCCATGTCCGTGCGATCTCCAGCAAGCACCCTCGAGACGCTGGCGAGGTCACGGTTGAACGCGCGGACCGTCGTGTCGTTTCGCGCCAGCATCCCCACGAACCGGTTGAGCTGCGTGACCGTGCTGAAGAACTGGCTCTTATTGTCATTGAGGGTCCCGGTGAGGGAGCCGATGTCATGCAGTGTCTGGTGGATCTTCGCGCCGTTTCCGGCCAGGTTCTCGGCCGAGACGTGCAACAGGTTCTGCAGCGCGCCGTGCTTGTTGGCACCACGCGGACCGAGCGCGACGCTGAGGTTGTTGATGCTCCGGTAGATCGTGTCGAGCTCGACCGGTGTGGCTGTGCGGTTCAGCCCGAGCACAGCGTTGTCGGGAAGCCGTGGCCCGGAGACGTACGCCGGTGTCAGCTGCACGAAGCGGTCACCGACGATGTCGGGCGACACGATCACCGCCTTGGCGTCGGCGGGCAGAGGGTACTTGCTGTCGTAGTGCAAGGTGACCTTGACTCGCTCCCCCTCAGGCACGACCGTGTCGACCTTGCCGACCGGGACTCCGAGAATGCGAACGTCGGATCCGGGATACAGGGCGACCGTCTTGGTGAAGTAGGCAGTGAGCTCCTCGGTCTTCGGCGACGGCCAGATCGTCCAGACGAACAACCCAAGGATCGCCAGCAGCAACAAGCCGACGATCGCCTTGGGGATCGCAGCCGCCCGAGCGAGCAGCGAGGTCGGACCGGACATCTCAGGGACCCCCTGTCAGGCCCGATGCCGGCCCGCCGCCCAGGCCGGGCACGGAGGTGACGCCGGAGAGGTGCTGCAGGTTTGGCACCGGTGGAAGGTTCTGGATGAAGTTGTCGAACCATGGCCCGGTGCCGAGTGTGTTTGCGAAGACCCGGTAGAACGGCGCGGCGAGGCGGAGGCTCTGGTCAAGCTGGACCTGTCGCCCGTTGAGCATGTCGACGACGTTCTGCAGATGCTCGAGAGCGGGCTTCAGGTCGGCCCTGGAGTCATGCACGAGGCCGGTCAGCTGGCGGGAGAGCTGCACGGAGGCCACCAACAGGTTGTGGATCGCGGCACGGCGGGCGTACAGGGCACGGAGCAGCACGTCACCGTCACTGAAGAGCACCCGGAGGTTCGCGTTGCGGTCGGCCAGCACCTTCGACAGACCCGCCGCGTTGTGGAAGAGGGTCTGCAGCTGTTGGTTACGTGCCGCCACGTTGCGACTCAGCCGGGACAACCCGTCGAGGGAGGCCCGGACGTCGGCCGGAGTGTTCTTGGCGAGTCCTGCCAGCACGTTGAGCGACGTGGCCAGCCGCGTTGTGTTGATCCGCTGCTCGGTGTCGGCGAGACCGCTGAACGCCTGCACGACGTCGTACGGCGAGGTCGTCCGGCTCAACGGAATCGTGGAACCAGGTGCGAGCGAGCCAGGGCCTGACGGTGCAAGCGCAACGTACATCGCGCCCAGTAGCGTCTTGATCCGGATGGAGGCGGCGGTCATCGGGCCGAACTGGGTGCCATTGTCGATCCTGAACGCGACGTTGACATGCCCGTGGTCGAGCGTGATGGCTTCGACCTGACCTACGCGCACCCCGGCGATGCGGACCTCGTCGCCGACAGTCAGCCCACCCGCCTCGCTGAAGTTGGCGTAGTAGGTGTCGCCACCGCCTATCAGCGGCAGGTCCTGCGCCCGGAACGCGGCCAGGATCAGCAAGGCGATGGTGACCAGCCCTACCGCCCCGATCGTGACCGGGTTGCGCTCGCGGAACGGAGTCATCCGAGCTGACACCTCGCGGCGTTGACGTTGTAGTCGATCGGCACCACCGTCTTGTGTCCGGCAAGCGCGGGCATCGTCACCTTCCCGCTGAAGTTGCACAGGTAGAAGTTGAAGAACGAGCCATAGGTCGCCGTTCGGCCGATCTTTCGGAGCTTGATCGGGAGGATCCGCAGCGAGCGATCGATCTCGGCGCGGTTGTTGTCGAGCGTCGTCACGACCCGGCGAAGCTGTCCCACGTCGCGCGCCAGTCCCGGCCTGGCGGCTTTGACCAGGCCCGCGGTCTGCACGGCCAGATTGGAGATATCGCCGAGCGACCCGAGGATCGCTGAGCGGTCGCTCTTCAGGCCGCTGACGAAGCTCTGCAACTGAACGATGAGTCCGGACAGCTGCTTGTCCCGCTTGCCGAGCAGCACCAGCACATCGTTGAGGTTGGTGATCAGTTGGCCGATGATCTGGTCCCGGTTGGCGAGCGTGGTCGTGACCGATGCGGTGGACTGCAAGAGGCTGTCGACGGTTCCGCCCTCGCCCTGGAAGACGCGGATGATCTCGTAGGAGAGCTTGTTGACGTCGGCAGGTGACAGGGCGGCGAACAGCGGTTTGAAGCCGTTAAAGAGCACGGTCAGGTCGAGCGCCGGGTGGGTACGAGACCGGGGGATCGTCGATCCGGGCGCGAGCCGACCAGCCGATCCACTTCCCTGGGTCAGGGCGATATAGCGCTCTCCTACCAGGTTGCGGTAGCGAACCGTCGCATTGGTGCCTCGGTTGAGCGGGGTGTCGGCGTCGACCGAGAACGTCACCTGGGCGAGATGGCGCTGGTAGATCTGGATGTCGCTGACGCTGCCCACGCGCACCCCGGCGATGCGGATGTCGTCGCCGTTCTCGAGGCCGGTGACGTCGGTGAAGATGGCCTTGTACTGCTGGGTCTTGCCAAACGTGATGTTGCCGATGGTGACCACGAGAACCCCGGTGGCCAAGGTCGTGACCACCATGAAGATCAGCAGCTTCACCGCCGCAGACGTGGTCTTCGCGTCGAAGATCCTCATCGCACGCTCACCTCCGCACCGCGGGTGATCGGCCCCAACAGGAGAGTGGCGATGTCGGGCACCTGACCGGGCGAGGTTCGCAGAAGGGGTGCGGCCAGCGAGTCGACGACGCGTTGCTCGGCTCTGGTGCCCGCATAGCCCGACGTCCAGTCCAGGTGCGGTGCCGGCCGACGGACCCCATGGTTGCTGCGGACGCCGTCGTTGATGGCGCGATAGCCCGGCTGCGGGCCGGGGTTTGCCTGGGAGTACGGCGGGTTGGGGAGCGTGAGGCACGTCGGCGGGTTCTTCGCGCCGTAGATCGGGCGCTCGGCGGCGGAGTACCCGCTGGGCTGCTTGGGCAGGATCTCCATGTTGATGTGCAACGTGTGGTCGCGGTAGGCGCTGGTCATGCGCGGGATCCAGTTGACCAGCCCCTCGGCCAGGCACGGGTATTCCGGCGAGTAGCGCGCCAGCAGCTGCGCGGTCGGGAGGGACACCTTGCCAAGCCTGATGATGTTGTCGCCGTTGGCCTGCAGAAAGTCGCGCGTCGTCGATGACAGCCCAGTGACGTCAGCGAACAGGGCCTGTAGTGCCTGCCGCTTGGCGACCACGGTTCGGCCCGTCCGCACCGTGTTGTCCAGGACCCGCGACAGGCCCGGCAGCACGCGTCGGTACATGTCCGAGACGTGCGTCAGCTCGTTCAGGTCCGTCACCACCGATGGGACGAGCGGGTTGATCTTCTTGAGGTAGCCGTCCAGGCTCACCAAGTTGTGGCCGATCGCCGTGCCCCGCCCCTCCAGCGCGGTCGCCAGCGCGTTCAGCGTGTAGGAAAGGTCGGCCGGGTGGATCGCGCGCAACAACGGGTAGGCGTCGGCGAGGACCTGCTCGACCTCGATCGACACGTGCGCCTGCGAGATGACGTCCCCCGCGGCTAGGGGCACCTGGGACGGTCGCCTGGGGATCACCAAGGCGACGAACTTCTCACCGAACAGTGTCTTCGGAAGGATACGGGCGGTCACGTTCTTCGGGATGGAGCTGACCGCACCCGGGTTCAGGGCGAGGTCCAGGGTCGCCCCGTGGCCATTGGTCGAGACACCTCGGACCTCGCCGACGATGACGCCGCGAACCTTGACGTCGGCGTTCTGTGGCAGCTCGAGGCCGACGCGGTCGGCATGCACCTGGACCGGCACCACGCTGACGAAGGTCTTGTTGAAGATGGCGTAGGTGAACCAGACCGCTGCCAGCAGCACCATGATGAAACAGATGCCGAGCGCGCGACGTCGCAGTATTAGCACGGGTCCTACCCCGCGAGCCTGACGGTAGTCGTGGTCCCCCAGATCGCCATGGAGAGCAGCAGGTCGATGACGTGGATGGCGACGATCGAGGTGCGCACCGCCCTGCCGACGGCCACTCCGACTCCAGCCGGACCACCGGAGGCGTGGTAGCCGTGGTAGCAGTGGATCAAGATGACCACGACGGCGAAGATGAGCACCTTGCCGAACGACCACATCACGTCGCCCGGCGGGAGGAACTCGTTGAAGTAGTGGTCGTAGGTGCCGGTGCTCTGGCCGAAGAACGTCGTCACGACCAGGCGAGTGGCGAAGTACGACGACAGCAGTCCGACGACGTACAGCGGGATGATCGCGATCAACCCGGCGATGATGCGCGTCGTTACCAAGAAAGGCAGGGAGGGGATCGCCATCACCTCGAGCGCGTCGACCTCCTCGCTGATCCGCATCGCACCCAGCTGCGCGGTGAACCCGCATCCGACCGTGGCGGCGAGAGCGATCCCCGCCACCAACGGCGAGATCTCCCGGGTGTTGAAGTAGGCGGAGACGAATCCGGAGAAGACCGAAGTGCCGATCTGGTTGAGCGCGGCGTAACCCTGTAGCCCCACCTCCGTTCCGGTGAAGAAGGCCATGGCGGTGATGACCCCGACGGTTCCGCCGATGACCGCGAGAGCTCCCGACCCTAGAGCCACTTCGGACAGCAGCCGGAGGATCTCCTTCTTGTAGCGGACGACGGCCCTGGGCAT
>JBOHDU010000087.1:0-6889 GCA_050700615.1 Nocardioidaceae bacterium | reverse complement strand
CCGCGGAGGCGGCTCGCGACCTTGGAGCGCTAGCCGACGTCGAGTCGCGCGGAGGAGCCACCGTCTACCGGTTCTCGGTCGCGTCGCTGCGCAGGGCGCACTCGCTCGGCTGGTCCGTCGATGACATCACCCGCACCCTGCTGGCGAGGTCTCGTACGCCGCTGCCGCAGCCGCTCACGTATCTGGTCGAGGATCTCGCTCGGCTGCCCACCCCTGGTCCAAGGCGGCGCGCACAGCATGGGGAGCGAACGCGCGGGATGCCTCTCACAACCAGGTGCACGCCGGACTCCGACGTCGGCGTCACCCCACATCTTGCCCGGTCGATCGTAGCAACGCTGCGTGCCTCCACCGTGGCGTCCGGCGGAGTCGCCGACCTGCGGATGCCGACCACGTCGGACGCCGTGCTCGAGTCACCCGTCGATGCGTTGCGCGAGGCGGTTGAGAGCGGGGAGCTCATCTGGTTCGCCTATCTCGATGCGAACGGGGCCGCTCGTGAGCGGCTCGTCCACGCGCAGGCGGTCGACGGTGGGCTCCTCCAAGCCAAGGACAGTCGCGTCGACGAAACCGTCAGCGTGCCCGTTCGCCGCATCATCGCCGCCCACATCATCCGAACATGACCATCAGGTTGCACTGCGGCTGACGGCCCACCCGTTCCGGGCCGCCCCGTAATGTCCATCTTCGTGATCGGGCATTACCGCTCTGGCCGCGCACACCCTAGGCTTGGGTGGTGGACTTCGTGCGTTACGCCGACCTCGCCGCCGGCCTCGTCAATGCGAAGCTCGAGACGCAGCAGGATCTGGCCAGCTATCTCATCGAGCGACGCTGGCTGCTGCGCCGAGTCGAGGAGCGCGACCTGGCACCGATGAAGCGGCTCGGTCGCGAGCTTCGACCCGTGTTCGAGGCCTCCGACCGAGGCGACGGAGCCCAGGTCGTCGACCTGGTCAACGACCTGCTCGACCGGCACCCGGTCCGGCCCCACATCGCCGGCAACGACAGCCAAACCTGGCACCTGCACGTGGCCCAGCGAGGTTCGACCGTGGCAGCCCTGGTCACCGCCGAGTGCGTCATGGGGCTGGCCACCCTGGTCGTCGACTTCGGTGCCACCCGCCTGGGGGTCTGTTCGGCACCGACCTGCGACAACGTCTTCGTGGACACCTCACCCAACAAGTCGCGCCGTTACTGCTCCGACCGCTGCTCGTCGCGAGCCAACGTCGCGGCGTACCGAGCCAGGCGCAAGGCCGAGGCGGCTTCGTGACCGAGGGGCCGCTGATCGTCCAGTCCGACAAGACACTGCTCCTCGAGGTAGACCACCCACAAGCACGGGAGTGCCGGCGAGCCATCTCGGCCTTCGCCGAGCTCGAGCGGTCGCCCGAGCACATCCACACCTACCGGCTCACGCCCCTTGGTCTCTGGAACGCGCGGGCGGCCGGGCACGACGCTGAGCAGGTGGTCGACGCGCTGCTGCAGTACTCCCGCTACCCCGTACCGCACTCGCTGCTTGTCGACGTCGCCGAGATCATGCAGCGATACGGTCGGCTCCGACTCGACAAGCACCCCTCGCACGGCCTGGTTCTCAGCAGCAGCGACCCGGCGGTGCTCGAGGAAGTCGTCCGGAGTAAACGGATCTCGGCCATGCTCGGTGCCCGTCTCGACGACGAGTCCGTCGCCGTGCACGCCTCCGAGCGAGGCAACCTCAAGCAGGCGCTCCTCAAGATCGGCTGGCCGGCCGAGGACTTCGCCGGCTATGTCGACGGCGAGGCACACGCGATGGCCCTGGTCGAGGACAGCTGGTCGTTGCGGCCCTACCAGCACGAGGCCGTGGAGTCGCTGTGGGCCGGCGGGTCGGGCGTGGTAGTCCTTCCGTGTGGTGCGGGGAAGACCCTGGTCGGAGCCGCCACGATGGCGCAGGCGCAGGCGACGACGCTCATCTTGGTGACGAACACCGTTGCCGCGCGGCAGTGGCGCGACGAGTTGTTGCGGCGGACCAGCCTCACCGCGGAGGAGATCGGCGAGTACTCCGGGGCCGTGAAGGAGGTCCGGCCGGTGACGATCGCGACCTACCAGGTGATGACGACGCGCCGTCGTGGTGTCTACTCCCACCTCGAGCTCTTCGACGCTCGCGACTGGGGTCTGGTGATCTACGACGAGGTACATCTGCTGCCGGCGCCGATCTTCCGGATGACCGCCAACTTGCAGGCCAGACGGAGGATAGGGCTGACTGCCACGCTGATCCGCGAAGACGGCCGCGAGGGTGACGTCTTCTCCTTGATCGGACCGAAACGCTATGACGCACCGTGGAAGGACATCGAGGCGCAGGGCTGGATCGCTCCGGCCGAGTGCATCGAGGTCCGGGTCCCGTTGACCGAAAGCGAACGGATGGTCTACGCCATGGCGGAGGCCGAGGATCGTTACCGTCTGGCCGCCGACTGCGACGCGAAGAAGCATGTGGTCGAGCAGCTGGTGGCGCGGCATCGCGACGAGCCCACCCTGGTGATCGGACAGTACATCGACCAGCTCGACGAGCTCGCCGAGCATCTGGACGCCCCCCTGATCAAGGGTGAGACGCCGGTCAAGGAGCGCGAGCGGTTGTTCACGGCATTTCGCAATGGCGACATCGGCCTGCTGGTCGTCAGCAAGGTCGCCAACTTCTCGATCGACCTGCCGGAGGCATCTGTGGCGGTCCAGGTCTCGGGGACGTTCGGCTCACGTCAGGAGGAGGCACAGCGGCTGGGGAGGCTGCTGCGCCCCAAGGTCGACGGACGCACCGCGCGTTTCTACAGCATCGTGGCTCGAGACACCGTGGACGCGGACTTCGCCCAGCACCGTCAGCGCTTCCTCGCCGAGCAGGGCTACTCCTACACGATCGCCGACTCCGACTCGCTGTTCACGTGACCGCCGCCGACAGCGCGACGACAGCGCTCAGCTGCCCGATCGCCTGGGCTAGAGCCACGGCCGTGGAGCAGGCTGCAATGCAGGCAGTTGGCGGGCACCCGGCGGACTGCGCCAGGCCTCGTGGGTCAGTCGACGAAGACGCGCTCGTCGACGAGCTGTTCGACGACCTGGTTGCCCTTACGCTCGAAGCGCCCCTGCTCGAACCGCTTCTCGAACTCCAGCTCGACCTTGTCCAGCCCGTTGCGGTTCTTCTCGATCGTCACGACGGCCCAGCTTCTGAACCGCTCGGCGTTTCCCAGGTCGTAGACGAGGTGGTGCCGGGCCACCACGTCGTACTTCTCGTTCATGATCAGCACCGTGTCGGCCTCGTAGGCCAGCGACGACGAGCCCCGCAGGTGGTGGATCCGCATCCGCCGCCCTTGAGAGATCCCGTCCTTGTCCGCGGCAACGACAGCCAGGACCGGCACGTTCAGCTCGAGGGCCAGGTCCTTCATGCCTTCCACCACTTGGGTGACCCGCTCGTCCTCGCCCAGTGAGCGGTCGGCGCTGTGCAGCTTCTGGAGGTAGTCGACCACGACGAACGGCAGCTGTCCGGTGCTCCGGCGTACCTCGTCGACCACCTCGCGGACGGTGTCCAAGGTGGTGCTGCTGCCGGTGGATCGGTGCAGGATCAGCCGGGCTGCATAGCCCTCGATGGCCTTAAGCGCCTCGACGCCTCCGGTCAGGCCGGCGAGCCGATCCGCCGCATCGCGGCCGTCGTCGTCAACCGTCTCGAACACGCGCCGAATCTTCGTGAGACCCACGGCGGCTGACCCGGCGATCTCACCCGCCTCGATAGCGATGAGACGTTCGAGGACCGTCTGCGGGTCGTGCTCGAACGAGAAGTAGATGACCGACCGACCGGCGGCAGCGACGTTGCGCACCATCTGGAGAGCCAGTGTCGTCTTGCCCAGGCCTTGAGGGCCGCCCAGCAGGATCAGCTCGCCGGACCGGAAGCCACCGGAAAGGTAGTCGTCGAGCATGCCGAACCCGGTGGGCCACACCCGTGGGGCGGCATGGTGGCCGGCCCGGAGGCGTCCGTCGGCCTCCTCGAGCACGCCGGCGAGAGACTGCACCAGTGAGTTCACCGAGTCATTGCAACAGATTGACTGCCAGCACAGCAGCATTCGGGCAGAAGTCTGACCGTTCGGCTGATGCCTGCCTGAAGGCCGGGTCCCCGGACGTGAGCGGCCTGCTCGGCGGAGGCGGAACGGTCGGCCGCCGCGAAACGGTTGGACGCGGCCGTGCCAGGTTAGGGAAGATGGTTTGATGCCCGTTGATCCGCCGCCCGTCGAGGGCGGAGCTACCGCATGCCCTGATCCGACCGCACCGCGTCAACCCGGAGTCCCACCCGACTCCACCGACCGACCCTCCTCGCGAAGCCTCGGGTCGGCACGCGGAGACAAATCGGCGCCGCTCGACTCCGAGATCACGGGTGAACGAGAGCACTTGTCCTCGTCCAGGGCGGCCCTGACCCGGATGCGCGAACGCACCGCGTCGATGGAGGCGCTCAGCGGTGACCGGGTCAGCGGCGAGTACCTCAAGTTCACCCTGTGGAAGCGGATGAAGGCCCTCGAGGACGATCCTGAGATCCCGCTGTTCTTCGGTCGGCTCGACTACAACCACCAGGTGGAGGGCTCGGCCGGCCGACCCGGTGAGCGTTTCTACATCGGCCGTCGCCATGTCACCGACCCGCAGGGCGAACCGATGGTGGTCGACTGGCGGGCACCGATCTCACGACCGTTCTACCAGGCCACCAGGGCTAACCCGTTGGGTGTGCAGCTTCGCCGCCGGTTCGGTTTCCAGCACGGCACGCTCAGCGCCTACGAGGACGAGCGTCTGGTGGAGCCCGTGCGTCCCGCGGGCGCGGCCACGCCGGATCACAGCAGCATCTTGGAGCAGGAGATCGAGCGCCCACGAGTCGGGCCGATGCGTGACATCGTTGCCACCATCCAGCCTGAGCAGGACGAGATCGTACGATCGGAGCTCTCCACCACCGTCTGTGTGCAGGGTGCGCCGGGAACTGGCAAGACCGCGGTCGGTCTGCACCGCGCCGCTTATCTGCTCTATGCGCACCGCGACCAACTGAGCCGGCAGGGCGTGTTGGTGGTCGGCCCGAACTCGTCCTTCCTCCGCTACATCGCCGATGTCCTCCCCGCCCTCGGCGAAATCGACGCCAAGCAGACCACGGTCGAAGGGTTGGTCGCCCGCATCAGCACCAAGGCGACCGACCCGCTAGCGGTAGCACGGCTCAAGGGTGACGCTCGCATGGCCGACGTCCTCCAGCGGGCCCTCTGGTCCCTGATCACACCGGCCCGCGAGGGCCTCGTCGTACCTCGCGGAGCCCGAAGATGGCGGGTCCCGGCGTACGAGGCAGACGAGCTCGTGGCTCAACTGCGCGCGCGAGGTGTCCGCTACGGCGCCGGCCGGGCCATGCTTCCCCAACGGCTCGCGCACGCGGTGCTGGTGAAGATGGAGCTCGCCGGCGAGTCTCCCGACGATCGGGTCCAGAACGCGGTCGCGCGCAGTCGGCCGGTCAAGACGCTCACCGACGCGCTCTGGCCACCGGCCGATCCGAAGCGGCTCGTGCTCCGGATGTGGAGCGACCCGGCCTTCCTGGCCGCCGCCGCGGACGGGATCCTGACAGCCGAGGAGCAAGCCAGGCTCACGTGGCCGACCGCCCCCAAGGGACCTGGAAGCGCCAAGTGGTCCGTCCACGACGCCGTCCTCATCGACGAGGTGACCGACCTGATCGCGCGCACTCCGAGCCTGGGCCACGTCGTGCTCGATGAGGCTCAGGACCTCTCACCGATGATGCTGCGGGCCGTCGGTCGGCACTGTTCGACCGGCTCCGCCACCGTGCTCGGCGACCTGGCCCAGGCCACGACTCCCTGGGGGGTCGCCACCTGGCCCGAGGCATTGGCCAACCTCGGCAAACCCGACGCCCATCTCGAAGAGCTCACCGTCGGCTTCCGTGTCCCCGGAGACGTGATCGACTACGCGGCGCGGCTGCTCCCGACGATCGCACCGACCCTCACGAAGCCGACCTCGGTACGCCGCGCACGGGGCGAGCTGCAGATCACGAGCAGCACGCACCCGCTCCGGACCGCCGCCGACGTCGTACAGCGGCTGGTCGCCGAGCCCGGCTCCGTCGCGGTCATCGTCCCGGACGCTCTGGTGCCCAGCGCCAACCTGACGCTCACCGAGGCGGGCATCGACCACAGCCAGCTGGGCGACGCCGATGACATCGATGCTCGGGTCGACGTGGTGCCGGCGTCGCTCGCCAAGGGGCTCGAGTTCGACCACGTGGTGCTGGTCGAGCCGGCCGACATCGTCTCCGGCGAGCCGGATCAGCACACCGGCCTGCGCCGGCTCTACGTGTGCCTGACCAGGGCCGTCACCTCACTGGCCATCGTGCATGCGAAGCCATTGCCGATCTGAGCCCAGCGCGTCCTGCCCCGGCCCTCAGAACATCACAGGCGGCGGGCGTCGACACCCGGTCAGGTGAACAACGTGCCGCCACCATGAGCCTGCCCGGCCTGGACACCTGACCTCGACAGGTATCGCCGGATCTTCTCGGCGGTCGGTTCACGAGCGGAGTCCGTGCGTCGCCACCGGGTGGATCGGTAGCCTGGCGAACGTGGTCAGCCACCTGCTCGGTCCGGGCCGCACCGTCGAGGTAGCGGTACTCGCGCCGCCCCCAGGGGTCCGAGTACCGGTCTCAGGTGTATCCGGGCTGGTCAGTCACGCGCACAGGCTGGCCTCGTCGAGGATTACGGTGCCGTGATCCGTCAGGGAGGCGACCTCGGGGCGTGGCTGCAGGCCCGCTGGGAGGAGCGGTTCCCGGGGCGCTCGTCGCTCGGCACCGAGCTCATCAATCGGTACTCGGGAGTCGTGCGGGTCTACCACGACCTACGACACCTCGCCGATCTGCTGCGAGCGCTCGATCTGCTGACGG
>JBOHDU010000086.1:0-4485 GCA_050700615.1 Nocardioidaceae bacterium | reverse complement strand
CCTTGACGGTGACGGTCTTCCCACTGGAGGGGTACCCGTTGATTCCGTAGAGGAAGCCGCCCTCCTGGCGGACGGTGGCGACGGTCATCAGAGCCTGCATGACGGTGTACTTGTCGCTGACGACCGCACACGTCCCGCGCGGAGCCGGAGTCGTGTCGCCGGAGTTGGCGTCGGCCCGGGTGCCGTAGTCGATGACGAAGGCCACGCGCGCCTGGCCACTTGGAGCGGCCGGCGTACTGCCGCAGATCTGCTGGAAGCTGCCGTCGGCTCGAGGCGGGCGGCTGGCGCTGACTCCGACAACGAGGGCCCACCGGAAGCCGTAAACGGCGCCGTTGTTGACGATCGCCTTCTTGTCGTTGGCGCCGACGTTGCTTGCGGTCCAGGTGTGCCCGGCCGGGTTCCAGTCGTAGAAGCCCCAGTACTTGTAGCCGGTGGCTGCGAGCGAGACCAAGGTGGGGTGCGCTGCCACGGTGTGCGGCCGCGATGCGGAGGCGGCCTGGGGATCTGATGCGGCCTGGGCGGCTGGTGCGGCCATGGCGAGGGTGGAGAGGGAGAGGGCTGCGGCGACGACCAGCCCGCAGAAACGGCGTGGTGACGCCATGAGGTGAGCCTTTCACTGAGCGGTCCGCAGACGAGTCCGGATCACTCAGCCGGGATATGGAGTCGGCTCGTTTTCCGGCTCCGTCCCGCAAACCTCGACGGTAACGTGGAGCCGCATCCGCCTGAGGTGTTCCGGCTCGTCACGACCAACGGGTCGCGACCAACGGTTGCGGGTCAGCGCCGGATTTTGACCGGCTTCCCCTCGAAGCGGTTAGCTACCGACGACAGTCCCACGTCCCCACGCAATAGTCAAAGGAACAGTCCCCGACGACGATCGACCCAGCTCCGACGATCTCGCGACGTAAACACGCATCGTTCGGCCGGAGGTCCGCGGCCCGGCGTGGCCAGGGCACAATGGGGAACCGGCGAAGCGAAAGGGGTTGGCAGCGTGTCCTGGACCTGGCGGATGGAGAGGCTGGACGGATCCGAGGTGACGCTGGAGGCAGAGGTTCCCGGATTCTCCAACCAGGGGGACGCAGAGTCCTGGCTCGGGGAGGCATGGCGCGACCTGGCCGATGCCGGCGTCGAGCAGGTGATCCTGCTCGACGACGAACGAGTCGTCTACGGCCCGATGTCGCTCTCGACGGAGTGAATCGGGGCGCAGAACCCGCCGGGGAGAGCGTTCACGACTCCCGGATCTTGGCTCCCGCCTTGATCTGCGGCTTCGGCAGGCGCAGCCTACGCATCTGCCAGGTCCGCATCAGGATATACATCGTGTTGCCCTTGGCCTCGGCTGCCCCGAACCTGGCCGTCACCCCGCGCTTGGCGCCGCGCACGATCCGAGTCGAATCGATCGCCATGAGCACGAACACGAGGAGCCAAGCCGGGACTGTGAGTCCGGTCAGCGCTGGAGCGGCGTAGCTCAGCAGGAAGATCACCACGAAGATCGGGATCAGCAGCTCACCGATGGTGCGATGGGCGTCGACGTAGTCGCGCAGGTAGCGCTTGACCGGCCCCTTGTCTCGGGCGGGCAGGTAACGCTCGTCACCGGACTTCATCGCGGCCGACTGCTTCGCTCGCTGCTCACGCGACCGCTCGCGGTGCAGGGCATTGGCTTCCTTGCGGTTGCGTGGCGGGGTCATCCGCTTCTTGCGATCGGCCTCTGCCTCTTTGCGTTTCGGGGTGGGCCGGCCCTTTCCCGAGATTGGATCGAGGGCCTCCTGGATCTCTGCCTGTACTTGATCCTGGGGCGTACGACGACCAAACACGCTGAACGGGCCTCACTGATTCCGATATCGACTCGGGCCGGGTCTCCCCGTCGCCCTCTCTCGCCACTCCCGGCGGGACGTCTCTCAGCCTACCTGTGGTCATGCCCGGGCGTGGCATCTGGTATGCCGCCGAAGTAGGGTTGTCGCCATACGGTTTCGCGGCGCTGTGTCGTACCTCGACCTACGAAGGGGCAGGCTGACTCGATGGGCAGCATGATGAAGCGGATGTCGCTGATCTTCCGATCGAAGGCGAACAAGGCACTCGATCGCGCCGAAGATCCGCGCGAGACGCTCGACTACAGCTACGTCAAGCAACAGGAGCTCCTCCAGAAGGTCAAGCGGGGCGTCGCCGACGTGGCCACCAGCCGCAAGCGCATCGAGATGCAGATGCAGAAGCTTGACCAGCAGTCCACCAAGCTGCAGGAGCAGGCCAAGCAGGCGCTGGCCGGAGGCCGTGAGGATCTCGCCCGCGAGGCGCTCACGCGACGCGCCGGCCTGCAACAGCAGGGTGCCGACCTGCAGGAGCAGCACACCAACCTGATGGCCGAGGAGGAGAAGCTCACCGCAGCGTCACAGCGTCTCGAGGCCAAGGTCGAGTCATTCCGAACTCGCAAGGAGACGCTCAAGGCGACCTACACCGCGGCCGAGGCCCAGTCCAAGATCAACGAAGCGTTCTCCGGCGTCTCTGAGGAGATGGGCGACGTCGGGATGGCGATCGAGCGGGCTGAGGACAAGACCGCCCAGATGCAGGCCCGGGCCGGCGCCGTCGACGAGCTGATCGCCTCCGGCGCGCTGACCGACTCGGTGTCGGGCGGCAAGGACGACATCACCGCCGAGCTCGAGCGCATGTCGGCGGGCACCAGTGTCGACGACGAGCTAGCGCAGATGAAGGCGCAGCTCGGTGGCAGCCAGGCCGCTCCACAGATCGAGGGCCAGGCGATGCCGCCCGAAGCCACCCAGACCAGTCCCGAGACTGATGAGAAGCCGGCATGATCGTCAGGATTCTGGGTGAGGGCCAGTTCGACCTCCCCGATGCCGCGGTCGACCAGCTCAACGAGCTCGACGAGAAGATCGAGGCCGCGATCCGGGCCGGCGACGAGGCCACGTTTGCCGCGACGCTGGCTGAGATGCTTCAGCAGGTGCGCACAACGGCGCAGCCGGTCGCCATTGACGCCCTCGTGCCGTCCGACCTGGTTCTGCCGTCCCGTGACTCCAGTCTGGCGGAGGTTCGCGATCTGATGAGCGACGACGGCCTGGTGCCTGGTCGCGGTGGGTCACACGCCGGGGAAGCGGCGCCCGCCCACAGACCGGCCTCGGCAGACGACTGACCCGAGCGGCGCCGCGCCGGCTGGCCTTGCCCCTCCGGCGGTCGCCCCTTAACGCTGGGCTCGGAACAGGCCGGGCTCGGAACAGGCCGGGCTCGGAACAATTGGTGGGTCCCAGTCGTCGTACTGGGTACGATCGATGAATGATCTGGGGCGCCCGCCCCAACCGCGAGAAAGGCGCCAACGCCACCATGGCAAAGACCCGCTTCCGGAGTGACGCCGGACTTACTGCGCGTATGTCGACCGTCATGCTGCTGCTCGGCGCTTTGTACGTCGCCGTCGTGGTGGGGCTGATCCTCGCTTTCCCGTCAAGCGTCGCGGCGATCCTGGTGATCGCGTTGCTGTTCGGCGTCGGTCAGTGGTATTTCTCCGACAAATTGGCCATGTTTGCCATGCGTGCCCGGGAGGTCACCCCAGAACAGGCGCCGGAGCTGCACGGCATGATCGACCGACTCTGCGCTCTCGCCGACATGCCGAAGCCCCGGGTCGCGATCGCCGACACCGACGTGCCCAACGCCTTCGCCACCGGACGCAGCCCGAAGAATTCGGTCGTCTGTGTGACCACCGGCATCATGCGGCGGCTCGACGGCGAGGAGCTCGAGGGAGTGTTGTCCCACGAGCTGTCGCACGTCGCCCACCGCGATGTCGCGGTGATGACGATCGCCGGGTTCCTGGGCATCATCGCCGGGCTCGTGATGCGATGGGGGATGTTCTTCGGTGGGGGCGGGCGCAACCGTGACAGCAACAGCGCTCCGGTGTGGCTCTTTGTCTGGCTGGGCAGCATCGTCGTCTACCTGATCTCCTTCCTGCTCACCCGGGTGCTCAGCCGTTACCGCGAGCTGTGCGCCGACCGCTCCGGCGCCTACCTGACAGGCAAGCCGTCAGCGCTCGCCTCAGCGCTCACCAAGATCTCCGGCGACATGGCCAGGATCCCGACGCGCGACCTTCGTCAGGAGCAGGCGTTCAACGCGTTCATGTTCGCCCCGGCGATCAACAAGGAGTCGATCGGCGGGCTGTTCTCGACCCACCCGTCGTTGGACAAGCGCCTCGAGCAGTTGGCGAAGATCTCCGCAGACCTCTCCCGCCCCAGCGCCTAATCCGTCCACAAGAGCGTCCCCTGGGTGGTGCCAGCCGCGCGTATCCCCGCAGCTGCACGAAGACGGCCGCCCAAGCGGCGTTCCCGGCTACGTCTTCTCCGCACGAGCCGGCAGCCGTGGGCCGGGGGGGACGGCGTACGTCTCCCTCCTCCTGACTGCAGCCGACGGCCGGGGCCGCACGGCGTACGTCTCCCGCCTGACGGAAGCCGACCCAGCCGACGACCGGCCGGATGACGCCTTGGGCGTACGTGGCTG
>JBOHDU010000085.1:0-9906 GCA_050700615.1 Nocardioidaceae bacterium | reverse complement strand
CACCAGGCCGCACACTCGCCCCCCCGTCCGCGAGCCCGCCCAACGGCCGCACCCGTCAGGAGGCTTCGTGACCCGCGTACTCGCCGGCGAGGACGAGGAGAGCTATAGCGACGCGCTCGCGTCCATGTTGCGCAAGGAGGGGTACGACGTCTCGCTCGCGGCCACCGGACCGGACGCCTTGGCCGAGTTCGACCGCGCCGGCGCCGACATCGTGCTCCTCGACCTGATGCTGCCCGGCCTGCCCGGCACCGAGGTGTGCCGCCGGATCCGTCAGGTCTCGTCGGTGCCGATCATCATGGTCAGCGCGAAGGACGACGAGGTCGACAAGGTGGTCGGGCTCGAGCTCGGCGCCGACGACTACGTGACGAAGCCCTACAGCCCGCGTGAGCTTGTCGCCCGGATCCGAGCCGTGCTCCGGCGTGGCTCGGAGCCCGAGGCGCCCGACGCTCCACTCGAGGCGGGCGGCGTACGCATGGACGTCGACCGGCATGTCGTGACTGTCGGCGGAGAGGAGGTGCGACTGCCGCTGAAGGAGTTCGACCTGCTGGAGCTGTTCTTGCGGAACACCGGCCGCGTGCTCACCCGTAGCCAGCTCATCGACCGCGTCTGGGGCGCAGACTACGTCGGCGACACCAAGACCCTCGACGTCCATGTGAAGCGGCTGCGGGCAAAGATCGAGCCGGATCCCGCGGCGCCGCGCTATCTGTTGACCGTGCGGGGGCTCGGCTACAAGTTCGATGCGCCCACCCTGGTCTGACCGCCGCCTGAACCCGACGAAGTCCCGCCCCGGCACCCCCGGGTGCTGTCGGCTGCGGCCGGGCCTGGTTGAGGTCATGTGCGGCCTAGTGGTGTTGCGACTTCTTGTGGTGCTTCGTTGTCGACTTCTCGTGGTTGGTCGCGGAGGCGGGGTGGCGGGTTGTGGTCTTGGGCGGAGTCGCCGTCGGCACCGGGCCGACCGGGACCTGGGCATACACCTTGTCGTGGCTGACGACCGGGATCTGCTCGGTGAGCGGTGCCGCCTTGGCGTAGACGAAGGTGATGGTCACGAAGATCCCCGGCGTCAAGGTCTTGGCCGTGCCAGTGACGCGGATGTGACCGGTGCTGGCGAACTGAACCGACTGCTGCGGCGGCAACACGATGGGGGCGTGCGTGAGGTTGGTTACGGTGAGCGCCTTGCCGTTGGCGCCCTGGACTGCGACTTTGGTCAGCTTGTCGGGTTTCGACGTCTGGTTGACCAGTGCCGAAACCAAGGTGCCGTGTCCGGAGTCGTCGGCCACGATGAGCGAGTCGATCGCGTAGATCTGGCCGGTGCGGTTGCTGATCCCGTCCGCGGGCTGGTAGGGCTGGTTGGTCTGTGCGCCGAAACTGGCCGAGCACCCGGCGAGCAGCGGAGCAGAGCAGAGGGCCGCAGCCGCTGCCAGTCGGGCGACACGCCCGGGTCGCGAAGTGGCGCCGAACGGTGTCGAGCGCGTCGCTGAGCCTGGTCGACGAAGCAGACGCGTCTTGGTCACGATCTGTCATCCTCCCGGGAGAGAGCCCTGGCTCGCCCGGTGTCGGGCGAGCAGAGCCAGCGTAGCGAAAGACAGCGCTGCCAGCGGCGGCGCACCTCCTCAAGGCACGACAATCGCCATTTGTCAACCCTCAATTTCGGCTCTGACCTGGGCAAACGCGGTTCTCTAGCGGCTTCTGACGTGGTATTGTGGAGGCCTGGGAAAGGGGTTCGTGACAGATGACTTTTACGGTCGGCGAGACGGTGGTGTATCCCAATCATGGGGCCGCGGTGATCGAGGAAATCGAAACTCGGAAGATCAAGGGTGAGGACAAGCTCTATCTCGTCCTCCGCATCGTGGCCCAAACCGACCTGATCGTGCGTGTCCCCGCGTGCAATCTGGACCTGGTCGGGGTGCGCGACGTCGTCGACCAAGCCGGGCTGGAGCGGGTCTTCGACGTTCTCCGGGCCGAGCACACCGAGGAGCCCACCAACTGGTCGCGGCGCTACAAGGCCAACCTGGAGAAGCTGCACTCCGGCGACGTGATGAAGGTTGCCGAGGTGGTGCGCGATCTGTGGCGCCGTGAGCGTGAGCGCGGTCTGTCCGCGGGCGAGAAGCGGATGCTCGCCAAGGCCCGGCAGATCCTCGTCTCAGAGTTGGCGCTGGCCGAGCACACCAACGAGGACAAGGCCGAGACGATTCTCGACGAGGTTCTCGCCTCCTGAGCCTGTTCCATGAGCCCGATCCGGGCTGAGTGACCCGAGAGAGCCCCCGCCTGCCGGTGGGGGCTCTTCGCCTGACAGAGGTGCCCCCCATGTCCCTTCACGTTGCGGCGGTGATCCCGGCGGCCGGTCTCGGCGTCCGGCTCGGGGGGACGTTTGACGAGCCTGCGCCGCCCAAGGCGCTGCGGCTGCTGCGCGGCCGGCCGCTGCTCGAGTACGCCGTCCGCTCCTTGGCGGCCGAGCTTGACGAGATCGTGGTGGCCGCCCCCGCGGGGCGCGAAGCCGAGGTCGTCGCCCTGGTGTCCGGACTCGGCCCGACCCTGCGGGTCGTTGCGGGCGGCGGCTCGCGCCAGGAGTCGGTCGCCCTCGCTCTGGCCGCCGTGAGCGATGGGATCACCCACGTGCTCGTCCACGACGCGGCCCGTCCGCTGGCCCCAGCAGCGATGATCCGGCGGGTGGTGGACGCGTTGGCTGCGGGCGCCCGCATCGTCGTGCCCGTCGTGCCTGCCGTCGACTCACTCCGGTCGGTGCGGGCCTACGGGTCGAACCAGCGGATCGATCGGGCCGCGGTTCGCGCCGTGCAGACGCCTCAGGGCTTCGAGCGGGAGGTGCTGGTGCGTGCTCACGCCGAAGCCGCTGGCGCCGGCGCCACCGACGACGCCGGCCTCGCTGAGCGGCTGGGTGAGCGCGTCACCTTGGTCGAGGGCGACCCGCTCGCGTTCAAGGTGACCACGACCGTCGACCTGCTGCTGGCCGAGGCCGTCTTGGCGGCGACCGACTCGTAGGGACATGTCGTCAACCCCCGCGGTTATCGCGCGCTGTACACCAACGCGGTGGCCACGGCGGCGAGGCCCTCACCGCGTCCGGTAAGCCCGAGGCCGTCGGTCGTCGTGGCTGACACGCTCACGGGGGCACCGCACGCATCCGTCAGCGCTCGCTCAGCCTCTGCGCGCCGCGGGCCGAGCCGAGGGCTCGGCCCGATCAGCTGCACGGCGATATTGCCGATCGTCGACCCCGACGCCACCACCCGAGCAGCCGCTTCGGCCAGCAGCGTCAGGCCGCTGGCCCCGCCCCACTGCGGCTCCGCCGTGCCGAACTGGCTGCCCAGGTCACCGAGGCTGGCCGCTGAAAAGAGCGCGCTACACGCCGCATGGGCGACCA
This sequence comes from Nocardioidaceae bacterium, assembly GCA_050700615.1. Taxonomy (GTDB): domain Bacteria; phylum Actinomycetota; class Actinomycetes; order Propionibacteriales; family Nocardioidaceae; genus JBOHDU01. The sequence goes on along the minus strand of JBOHDU010000085.1, from coordinate 6,533 downwards.
CGTCGCCGTCGGAGTGGCCGACCAGACCGGCAGGGGCGTCCGGCCACAGCAGCCCCGCGACCCAGAGCGGGCGCCCAGGCTCGAGCTGGTGCACGTCGAGGCCGAGGCCGACGCGCGGCAGAGGTGAGTCGTTCACGCCCCGATCATGCCATTCCGGTTGCGGCGCGACGACGGAGCGCAAGGTGCTCCAAATCTGACGAGTCGGTGACATCTCATGCCTGAAGCCGCCATCCGTCGTCTCCGCCGGTGCCGTGAGGCACTATCAAGACATGACCTCAACTGCGCCGCCCGCTTCGGCCGACGTCAGCGGATCGTCGCACGCCCGGTTCCGATGGTGGTACGGCGCGCTGGGCGGCGTGCTGTCGGCTGCTCTGGGGCTGGGCGTATCGGAGGTGCTCAGCGGTTGGTTGCATCAGCGCGTTTCGCCCGTGGTTGCGGTTGCCGAGAGCATCATCCAAATCACCCCTGGAGCCGTGATCGAGAGGGTCATCTCGCTGGTGGGGCACGACGACAAGCCGCTCGTCATCGCGTCGACCTTGGTCGGCCTGACGGTCATCAGCGCCCTCGTCGGCGTGGTGTCGAGCCGGTCGCTCGCGCTGGCCGAGCTGGTCTTCTTGGCCATGGGCGTCGTGCTCGTGCTCGCTGTTGACAGCCGGCTGAGCGACTCGTCGTCCCGGTACCTGCCCGCGGTCGTCGGGGTCGGGGTCGCCATGGTGACGTTGTCGATACTCGCTCCGCGCGCCGTCGCGGTCTCACGTAGGCCATCCGGCGGGCGGGAGCGGGCCGCTGCCTTGGACCGGCGCCACTTCCTGGGCGCGGCCGGCGCAGTCGCCGTGCTCGCGGCGGTCACCATCGTCGCGGGTCGGACGCTGGCCCAGAGCCGGCAGGCGGTCGATGCGGCGCGGACGAAGCTGGCGCACACCTTCCGGCGGCTGCCGACCCCTGCCGGGGTCGATCTCGGGATCGCCGGGGTCGCCAACTGGGTAACACCGCAGAGCAGCTTCTACCGGGTCGATACGGCGCTGTCAGTGCCCGAGATCTTGCCGCAGGACTGGCGGTTACGAGTGCACGGGATGGTGGATCGGGAGATCAGCGTGACCTACCAGGATCTGCTCGATCGCGGCCTCCATGACTTCTGGCTCACCCTGTGCTGCGTCTCGAACGAGGTCGGCGGCAACCTCATCAGCAACGCCTGCTGGAGCGGGGTTCCGGTCGCAGACATCCTGGCCGAGGCAGGTGTCCACCCCTCGGCCGATGCCGTTCAGTCGACGTCGTCGGACGGCTGGACGGCCGGAACTCCCCTGGGCGCGCTCACCGACGGCCGCAACGCGATGCTCGCACTGGCCATGAACGGCCAGCCGTTGACCCCGGAGCACGGCTTCCCGGTCCGCATGGTCGTGCCGGGGCTCTACGGCTACGTGTCGGCCACGAAGTGGCTGGTCGACCTGAACGTCACCCGCTTCAGCGACTTCTCGGCGTTCTGGTCCGAGCGTGGTTGGTCACCGCTCGGACCGGTCAAGACCGAGTCCAGGATTGACGTGCCGCGCAACGGCGACAGCCTCGCCGTCGGCCGGGTAGCGATCGGCGGAGTTGCGTGGGCCCAGCACACCGGCATCCGTCGGGTCGAGGTGCACATCGACGATCACCCGTGGGTGACCGCGAAGCTGGGTACCGATCCCACCACGGACTCGTGGCGGCAGTGGGTATACGTCTGGGACGCGACCGCCGGCACGCACCAGATCCAGGTGCGGGCCACCGACGAGAGCGGTTACACGCAAACCCATGTGGTGCAACCGGTCGTCCCTAACGGTGCCACGGGCTGGGACACGATCGACGTCCACGTGAGCTGAGCCGGGATCCAGACCGGATCACCAGTTGCTGTGTCGGCTCGCGGCGGGCAGCGGGAAGGCGCGCGGATGGACCACGTAGACCACCCCTCCGCCGGAGTCGATCCAGGCGTTCTCGAACTGGCTGCGACGGTAGACACGACGCTCGTACTTCGCGTTGCGCGCGGCAGGGTCGTTCACGATCACGTTGCCCTTGCGGGTAAAGCCGCGGATCACCACCAGGTGGCCGTTGCTGGAGCGGATCGGTGCCCCGGTCAGCTCGCCCGGCCCGAACGAGATAGAGGCTGCAAGCGGGATCCTGGCCTTGATGAACAGCTCGGCCTCGCGCAGCGATCGCAGCCGCGTCACGAACGAGTCGAGGCCGAACCGGGCGGCGTACGCCGTGTTGAACGGCCAGTCACCCGTGCCGTCGTAGCCCCACGCGAACGTGTAGCGGGCGGCATAGTCGACCCGTGGCTGGCGGTAGGACGGCTTGACCCACGAGTACTGCCGTGGTGTGGGCCCCCGGTGCCAGAAGGCGAGCAGCATGGAGGTCGATGTCGGACTGCACCAGGCCTCGCCGCCCCCGTTCCACTGCGGGTACTGGCCCTTGTGGATCATCTGCGAGTACCTCGGCACCGGCAGGTCGACGCCCCCGGCGCTGCCCGGCTTGCTGGTGGGCAGGTTGGCGCTCGGCAGCCGGGAGGCAACGGCTGCCACCATCGACACCGACGGCGTCCGGCCCGAGCCGGTACGACGGTAGAGGCTCACTCTGAGCTGCCAGGACCGGTAGGCCACGCCTGGGTTCGTGACGAGGGTGTCGACGGCTACCTTGCTGTGGTCGTCATTCTGAGCACCGAGCGACATTCGGTGAAACTGCCGGTCGTGGCCGGCCCACCGACCAAGGCTGTCCCACGATGAGAGCCGGCCACCCATCGTCTGGCCGCGGACCGAGACCTCGATGAACGTGCCGAACGGTGTGTTGGCGTCGTAGGACGCGACCAGCCGGGTGAGCCCGAAGCCGGGTTTCACCCAGGGGGAGTACCAGCGGCCCAGGTCGTAGCCGAGCCGGCCGCTGCGGCCGTAGGGGTCTTTGTAGGTCACCGCGGTCGGCGCCGCTCCGATCACCACGCCCCGGGACGGGCCGGACCGGTGCAGCCGGGTGTGGAGGAAGCGGCCGTGTGACAGTCCCGCCACTCCCCAGCGCGTCGTGCCGATGTGCTGCGCGGTGGTGGCTGCCGTCGAGACCGACGCAATCCCCGCGACCCGCTGCCGACCCGGATCGCTCTCGATCGACCGGGCGGTCGACGTCGTCAGCCCGGCCACCAGTCCCACCGTCACGACGAGGCCGGTGGTGCAGATGCGCCCGGCGCGCCGGGTGGGGACACGCATGTGCAGCAGCCTAGTGGTCACGAGGGCAGTCGTCGTGACCACGAGCGGGGCACGGCACTCGATACCCTGTGCGCGTGACCTTTCGCCTCTATGACACGGCAAGCCGCGAGATCCGCGCGCTCGAGCCGGTGGTGCCCGGCCACGTGGGCATCTACCACTGCGGCTTGACGGTGCAGGGGCCTCCGCACATCGGCCACATCCGCAAGGAGGTGGTCTTCGACGTGCTCCGTCGCTGGCTCGAGCACGAGCGTTACACCGTCACCCTGATCGCCAACATCACCGACATCGACGACAAGATCTTGGCGAAGGAGGATGAGGAGCACCGGCCATGGTGGGGAATCGCCTACGCCAACGAGCGAGCCCTGCACGCTGCCTACGAGGCCTTGGGCTGCCTCCCGCCGACCTACGAGCCACGAGCGACCGGCCACATTCCCGAGATGCTCGAGCTGATCGGGCAGCTGATCACGCGCGGGCATGCCTATGCAGCCGCCGACGGGTCGGGCGACGTCTACTTCGACGTGGGCTCGTGGCCGTCGTACGGCGAGCTCTCGCACCAGCGCCTCGACGAGATGGAGCCGGCCGCCGATGCCGATCCACGGGGTAAACACGACCCGCGTGACTTCGCGCTCTGGAAGGGTTTCAAGAAGGGCCAGGAGCCCGAGACCGCTGCCTGGCCATCACCTTGGGGGCCCGGACGGCCGGGCTGGCACCTGGAGTGCTCGGCGATGGCGGGAAAGTATCTCGGCGACGAGTTCGACGTACATGGCGGCGGGCTCGACCTGCGCTTCCCTCATCACGAGAACGAGCAGGCCCAGTCGCGCGCGGCCGGGCGCCGGTTCGCGAAGTACTGGATGCACAACGCCATGGTCAACCTCGGTGGCGAGAAGATGAGCAAGTCCGTCGGCAACTCGCTGCTCGTGAGCGAAGTCATCAAGCGGGTTCGCCCGATCGAGCTTCGCTACTTCCTGCTCGCACCCCACTACCGTTCGATCATCGAGTTCACCGAAGCGGCCTTGGCCGAGTCAGCGGTCGCCCTCCAACGGATCGAGGGCTACGTCGCTCGCGCATCGGAGGTCACCGGTGGCGTCGACGCGGGGGCTGGGATCAGCTGTGCCAGCTTCATGGAGGCGATGAACGACGACCTGTCGGTGCCGGCCGCGCTGGCGGCGCTGCAGGGCGTGATCCACGAGGGCAACAAGCTGCTGGCCGCCGGTGACTCGCCTGCTCTGCGTGGCAACCTGGCGTCGGTACGCGCCATGCTCGGCCTGCTGGGGCTCGATCCGCTGAGCCCAACGTGGACCGGCTCGGTGGTTCCGGCAGGCACCGAGGTGGTCGGCGCACTCGTGGCCGCGCTGCTCGAGCAGCGTCACGAAGCCAGGCAACGTCGCGACTTCGCCGCGGCGGACGGAATCCGGGACCGGCTTCGCGAGGCCGGTGTCGAGGTCGAGGACACCCCCCAGGGGCCGCGATGGGTGGTGCGCGCCTGATGCCAGGTAACAGCAAGCGCAAGGGCGCGACCCGCAAGCGGGTCGGCGGGAACCCGACCGCCGGCTCCGGCGGCCGCCGACGCAAGGGCCTGGAGGGCAAGGGCCCTACCCCGAAGGCCAGCGAGCGTCCCGGGCACAAGGCGCACCGCACGGAGCAGGGCGCGCAGCGCCCGCAAGGCCGCAGCCAGCGGGGTCGGCGAGCGGCGGGAGCCCCCGACTGGGTCGCCGGCCGTAACTCGGTCCTCGAGGCGCTTGCCGCAGGGGTCCCCGTGACCACGATGTACGTCGCCGAGCGCACCGAGCGGGACTCCCGGGTGCGGGAGGCGTTCCAGCTGGCAGCCGACCGGGGAGTGGCGATCCTCGAAGTGTCACGAGCGGAGCTGGATCGGCTCACGGATCGGGCCGTCCACCAGGGCTTGGCTCTCAAGGTCCCGGCTTACGACTACGCCGAGCCGCACGGGCTCGTCGACCTTGCGCGAGCTGCCGCCGAGGTCCCGTTGATCGTCGCCTTGGACTCGGTGACCGACCCACGCAATCTCGGCGCTGTGGTGCGGTCCGCGGCGGCGTTCGGCGTGCACGGGGTCGTCGTACCCGAGCGTCGTGCCGCGGGGATGACGGCCGGCGCGTGGAAGGCCTCGGCCGGGGCCGCGGCTCGCGTGCCTGTGGCTCAGGCGACCAACCTGACCAGGCAGCTGCGGGACTACCAGGCCGACGGGCTGATGGTTGCCGGGCTGGACGCTGCCGGCGACGTCGACCTTTCCGAGCTGGCCGTGGCCACCGAGCCACTGGTGCTCGTGGTCGGCAGCGAGGGCAAGGGCATGTCCCGGCTGGTGCGCGAGGTGTGCGACGTCCTCGTTCGCATCCCGATGGCTACCTCCTCCGAGTCGCTGAACGCCGGCGTGGCGGCAGGGATCGCGCTGTACGAGATCGATCGGCTGCGCGCGACCTCGTGACGACCCAACGGGGTGTAGTAAGGGAAGCATGATGGCTGTCGACCGCATGATGCCCGACCCGGAGTCCGAGCAACTGCTGGGGCTGGTGCGTGAGATCGCCGCCGAACAGCTGGCGCCACGCGCCTCGCTCGCGGAGGCGAACGCGGAGTTCCCCCGCGACGTGTTCCGGGTGCTGGGGCACGCCGGACTGCTCTCGCTGCCGTTCGACGAGAGCCAGGGCGGTGGCGGTCAACCGTACGAGGTGTACCTCCAGGTGTTGGAGGAGCTGGCCGCCGCATGGATGAGCGTCGGTGTCGATGTGTCCGTCCACACCCTGTCGGCGTACGCACTCGCCACCTTCGGGGACGTCGGGCAGCAGCAGCGTTGGCTGGGCGACATGCTCGGCGGCGAGATGCTCGGCGCGTACGCCCTGTCGGAGCCGCAAGCAGGGTCCGACGTGTCCGCGATCTCAACGAAGGCGGTCCGGGCCGGCGGCGAATACGTGATCACCGGGACCAAGGCTTGGATCAGCCACGGGCCGCACGCGGACTTCCTGCTGCTCTTCGCACGCACGGCATCCGATCCGCGCAACGGGCTGTCCGCGTTCTACGTGCCGGCGGGAACCGAGGGCATGAGCTTCGGCGCACCCGAGAAGAAGATGGGGATGAACGCCTCGACGACCACTCAGATCATCTTCGACCAGGCACGGGTGCCGGCGGACCGCCGGGTCGGTGCCGAGGGTGACGGAATGAAGATCGCCTTGTCCGCGCTCGACTCGGGTCGGCTCGGGATCGCCGCCTGCGCGACCGGCCTGGCTCAAGCGGCTCTCGACCTGGCAGTCGGCTACGCGCGGGAGCGGCAGCAGTTCGGTCGAAGGATCGCGGAGTTCCAAGGAC
>JBOHDU010000084.1:0-5763 GCA_050700615.1 Nocardioidaceae bacterium | reverse complement strand
CGACCGCGAGGTTGACCGTCTCCCCGGTCGCCTCGCCGATCAGCTCGAGGGTCGGGATGGCCACGGCGACGAGCTCGTCGAGCGGGTCGTGCCGGGTGGCATACAAGGCGAAGAGCGCTCCGGCCTCGTATCCGCCGCCTCCGACGCGGTGCAGCAGCCGGTGGCGCTCGAGCGCCTGCAACAGCCGGGAGACGGTCGACCTCGCCAGGCCGGTCTCATCGACCAGATCGGTGAAACCGCGCGGCTCGTCGGCGAGCACGACCCGCGACAGTAGCTCGGCGGCGCGGTCGATCGCCTGGGTGCCGTTCCCACTCATCGATACTCCCAACGTGGGTCTAGGGTTCCAAAAGAGCGCGCTCTTCTCCCACCATGTAACCACATCATGGAACACAAGTTCCACATCATGCGGATACCATGACGGCAGAGTCGCCTACCCCGGTGTCAGGACCACAAGAGGAGTTCGGATGTTCCAGAACGCAATGCCCCGCTACGAGGTGCTGTCGGCCGAGGCGATGGAGAAGCTCGACGCGGGATGGAAGCGCATCGTCAGCGAGATCGGGGTCGAGTTCGCCAGCGAGCGGGCCGTCGACCTGTTCCGCAAGGCCGGCCAGCGCGTTGAGGACAGCACGGTCTTCCTTGACCCCGAGTTCGTGCTCGCGCAGGTGGCGAAGGCGCCGAAGGAGTTCGACGTCGCGGCCCGCAACCCGGCGAGATCGGTGCACATCGGGGGTGACTCGATGGCGTTCAGCGCCGTCTACGGGCCGCCGTTCGTGCGCGAGGGCGACGTGCGACGTGACGCCACCATGGCCGACTTCCGCAACTTCGCGCGGCTGGCCCAGTCCTACGACGTGCTCGACTCCGCCGGCGGCGTGGTCTGCGAGCCCAACGACGCTCCGCTCGACTCGCGACACCTCGACATGGTCTATGCGCTGCAGACCCTCACCGACAAGATCTACATGGGCAACGTGGTGTCGGGACCAAACGCGGCCGACACCATCGAGATGGGCTCGATCCTGTTCGGCGGCCGCGAGGTGATCGAGAAGTCACCGGTGTCGATCTCACTGATCAACTGCAACTCGCCGCTGCGGTGGGACGACCGCATGCTCGACGCGCAGTTCGAGTACTGCCTGGCCAACCAGCCGGTCGTGCTCACCCCGTTCCTGCTGATGGGGGCGATGTCGCCGGTGACGATCCCGGCCGCGCTGGTGCAGCAGATGGCCGAGGCGCTGTCGGGGATCGCGCTCGCCCAGCTGATCCGGCCGGGCTGCCCAGTGCTGTTCGGCTCGTTCCTCTCCAACATCGACATGCAGTCGGGCTCGCCCACGTTCGGCACGCCGGAGTCCGCGATCGGCCTGCTCTGCACCGGCCAGATCGCCCGGCGCTACGGCCTGCCGTTCCGCACCGGTGGCTGCCTCACCTCGAGTCAGGTGCCCGACGCGCAAGCGGGATACGAGGCGCTCATGACGATGCTCCCGACGTTCCTGGCCGGCACCAACTGGGTGATGCACTCGGCCGGCTGGCTCGAGGGCGGACTGGTGGCCGGGTTCGAGAAGTTCATCGTCGACATCGAGCTGGTGCAGATGCTGCAGGTGGAGTTCACCCCGCTTGAGATCGACGACGCGTCGCTCGCCTTCGACGCGCACCTCGAGGTCGGCCACGGCGGGCACTTCCTCGGTGCCGCGCACACGATGGAACGCTTCCGCACCTGCTTCTACCGGCCGATGTTGTCCTCGTCGGAGAACTACGAGCGCTGGATGCGCGGCGGCGGGCTCGACGCGGCGGCGCGCGCGACCAAGGTCTACCAGGACCGGCTCGAGTCCTACGAGCAGCCGCCGCTCGACGAGACGATCAGGGCCGAGCTCGAAGCGTTCGTCACCCGCCGCCGCAAGGAGCTCGGCGACTAGGGCAGCGGTGGGCGGGCCGTGCTGGTCACTCGCTCGGCTACCGGAAGACGACGGTCTTGTTGTCGTTGAGGATCACGCGCTGTTCGGAGTGCCAGCGCACGGCGCGCGCGAGCACCTGGCACTCGACGTCCCGGCCGGCCGAGACCAGCTGGTCGGCGGTGAAGTTGTGGTCGACGCGCACCACGTCCTGCTCGATGATCGGGCCCTCGTCGAGGTCGCTGGTGATGTAGTGGGCGGTGGCCCCTACCAGCTTCACCCCACGGGCGTGCGCCTGGTGGTAGGGCTTGGCGCCCTTGAAGCCGGGAAGGAACGAGTGGTGGATGTTGATCGCTCGGCCGGCCAGCTGTGAGCACGTCGAGTCCGACAGCACCTGCATGTAGCGAGCGAGCACGACGAGGTGGATGTTGAGGTCCGCCACCAGCGTGAGGAGCTGCTCCTCGGCCGCCCGCTTGGTGTCCGCGGTCACCGGGACGTGATGGAACGGGATGTCGTACGCTGCCGCCAGCCGCTCGAACGTCCGGTGGTTCGACACGATCGCCGGCACCTCGATCTGCAGTGATCCGGTGCTCCAGGCGAAGAGCAGATCGTTGAGACAGTGGCCGAACTTCGAGACCATGATCAGCGTCCGGTACCTCGCCTGGGCAGGCCAGAGCTCCCACACCATGCTGAACGGCTGCGACACGCCGGCAAAGGCGCCCCGCAGCTGCTCCGCAGACAGCCCGGGCGACACGCTGAAGTGCACCCGCATGAAGAACCGGCCGGTCTCGGCGTCGCCGTACTGTGCGCTCGCGATGATGTTGCCGCCGTTGTGCACAAGGAACCCCGACACGGCATGGACGATCCCGGGCCGGTCGAAGCAGCGCAGGGTGAGGACGAACTCGGGGTCCAAGGCGTCGGTCATGGACAGAAGTATTGACCCGCGAGACGGGCCCTGTCGCGTTCTGTGCACTACTGTTTCGTCATGAGCAACAATTTGGCCCTAGGTAGGTCGCCATCGAAGACATCGACCACCACCGTCCAGTCGGTCGACCGCGCGGTGATGATCCTCGAGATCCTCGCCAGGTCGGGCGAGGTCGGCGTGACCGAGCTGGCCAAGGAGCTCGGCGTGCACAAGTCGACAGCCTTCCGGTTGGTGGCTGCGCTCGAGAGACGCGATCTGGTCGAGCAGTACGAGGGCCGGGGCAAGTACCGACTCGGGATCGGCATCCTGCGGCTGGCCGGCGCCACCACGTCGCGTCTCGACCTCGTGCAGGAGAGCCGGGGGATCGCCAAGCAGCTCGCCCAGACGTCCGGCGAGACCGTCAACATCGCGGTGCTCTCCGACGGTGCCGCGCTCTACATGGACCAGGTCGCCGGTTCCTCCGCCCTGCAGCCGCACAACTGGGTCGGGCAGCGCATCCCGTTGCACGCCACGTCCAACGGCAAGGTTCTGCTGTCGGGCCTCGACGACGCCGAGGTGGAGCGGCAGGTACCCACGCTGCGCAGCTACACAGCCAACACGATCACCACGTCGGCGAGTCTCATCCGCGAGTTGGAGGAGGTCCGCCGGCGGGGTTATGCGATGGCGATCGACGAGCTGGAGATCGGCCTCACCGCGGTGGCAGCGCCGATCCGCAACGCCCATGGTGATGTGCTCGCATCGATGAGCGTCTCGGGTCCGACGTTCCGGCTGGACGCCCGCACCGTCTCGCAGCTCAGCGACCTGGTGATGTCGTCGGCCGACGACGTCTCGCGTAGGCTCGGGTGGCGTGGATGAGTGACCGGTCGGCTCCGGAGGGTCACGTTTGGGCGAAGAACCTTGACGACCACCGGAACAAACTGCTTATGTTTGTTGCGTAGGACAGATCGGGTTGCGTAATACACAACACTCATCCTGATCCTTCGAACGGAGGCGCGCGGTGCCCGAGCTCTTCATCGCGGGGGAGTGGCGCGGAGCGTCCGACGGCGGGCAGCGTGAGATCCGTTGCCCGGCCGATGGCGAGACGGTCGCAGTCGTCGACGAGGCGACGCCGGTCGACACCATCGAGGCCATCGAGGCCGCCCGCCGGGCCTTCGACAGCTCTGGATGGGCCACGAGCTCGGTCAAGGACCGCAGCGAGCTCTTGTACGCCGTCTCCGACCTGCTTGCGGGGCACCGGGCCGAGGTCGCCCGCGCCGAGTCGCTCGACACCGGGAAGCGTCTGGTGGAGAGCGAGTACGACGTCGACGACATCGTCGGCGTGTTCCGCTACTACGCGGGTGTGGCCGGCGAGGGTGCGGGCCGGGTCGTCGACACCGGCAATGCCGACGTGAGCAGCCGCGTCGTGCACGAGCCGGTCGGCGTGTGCGCGCTGATCACGCCGTGGAACTACCCGTTGCTGCAGACCTCGTGGAAGGTCGCCCCGGCACTCGCTGCCGGAAACACGTTCGTGCTCAAGCCGAGCGAGCTCACGCCCTCGACGGCCATCATGCTGATGCGCTTCCTCACCGAGGCCGGCCTGCCCAGCGGCGTCGCCAACCTGATCCTCGGCGCCGGGCCGGTGGCGGGTGCACCGCTGTCGGAGCACGCTTGCGTCGACCTCGTCTCGTTCACCGGCGGCGTGCAGACCGGTCGGCGCCTGATGGCGAACGCCGCCGCCAGTGTGAAGAAGATCGCGTTGGAGCTCGGCGGCAAGAACCCCAACATCGTGTTCGCCGACTCCGACTACGACGTGGCTCTCGACTTCGCCCTGACCGCGGTGTTCCTCCATTCCGGCCAGGTCTGCTCAGCCGGCGCTCGGCTCATCGTGGAGGAGTCGATCAAGGAGCGGTTCGTCGCTGATCTTGCCGAGCGCGCCGGCCGGATCAGGCTCGGCGGCCCGTTCGACCCCGCGGCCGAGACCGGCACGCTGATCTCGGCGGCACACCGCGAGAAGGTGGAGGCCTACGTCGCGGCTGCGGTTGCCGACGGCGCGACGCTGCGGTGTGGCGGGGGCCGCCCCCAGGGCGAGGCCTACGAGCGCGGCTACTTCTACCTGCCGACCATCCTCGACGACTGCACCGCGAAGATGACAGCCGTCCAGGAGGAGTCGTTCGGGCCGGTGCTCCCGGTCGAGACTGTCAGCGACGAGGACGAGGCGGTCGCGATCGCCAACGACAGCTACTACGGGCTCGCCGGGGCGGTGTGGACCGAGAATGCCGGGCGGGCCGAGCGGGTGGCCGGCCGGTTACGCATGGGCACGGTCTGGATCAACGACTACCACCCGTACGTTCCGCAGGCCGAGTGGGGCGGCTACAAGCAGTCGGGCGTGGGCCGGGAGCTCGGCCCGTCCGGCCTCGACGAGTACCGCGAGACGAAGCACATCTGGCACAACACCAGACCTAGTGTCCAGCGGTGGTTCGGTGCCGACGATGCCTAGCCGGGGGCAGGCCAAAGTCTGGGACTTCGTCATCGTGGGTGGAGGCTCCGCCGGGTGCGCGCTGGCGAACCGTCTGAGCGCCGACCCGTCGACGTCGGTGCTCGTGCTCGAGGCTGGGCGCTCGGACTTCAAGATCGACCCGTTCATCCACATGCCTGCGGCGCTGCCGTTCCCCATCGGCAACCGGCTCTACGACTGGAAGTACGAGTCGGAGCCGGAGCCGTTCATGGGCGGCCGCCGCATCTTCCACGCGCGTGGCAAGGTGCTCGGCGGGTCGAGCAGCATCAACGGCATGATCTTTCAGCGCGGCAACCCGCTTGACTACGAGCGCTGGGCCGCCGATCCGGGCATGGAGTCGTGGGACTACCTGCACTGCCTGCCGTACTTCAAGAAGATGGAGACCTCCCTGGCCGGTGCCGACGATTGGCGCGGCGGCAGCGGGCCGCTCGTGCTCGAACGAGGGCCGGCGGACAACCCACTTT
>JBOHDU010000083.1:0-2521 GCA_050700615.1 Nocardioidaceae bacterium | reverse complement strand
CTGTAAAGCACGACGGATCTCGGACGCGGGCTCGTGGGCCGAATGTAGCCAAGAATGTAGCCAAGCGTTCGCCCTGACGCTTCACGCCCCGCCTGCCAGTCACCACGTCGACGGCCGACCGGCTAGGACGTGGTGCTCAAGCACGGTGGAGGGTCCGCCACAACCGAGGAAGCCGCTGGGATGGGCAACAGATCCCGCCAGCGCGACCACAACGACCACCTGGCCGACCTCGTCGCACAGCTGCCCGAATGGGTCTGGCTGTCGCCGCACGAGCAGACCGAGCACTTCCGAAGGCCACTCGACCTCGCCGACCCGATGACGCGCGACCTGCTGGAATGGAACCATCCCACCCGCGTGTCCGATGTCCAGGCCAGCAGCCGCCGAGCCGAGGCACTCGACGTTCCGTGTGCCCGGCACAAGCTGACGCGCAAGGAGCTCGACCGGATACGGCTCACCTGGCAGAACGAGGGTGGGTAACTTTATGGCTACGGATGGTTCAGTGGATGTCACCGAAGGTGTCGACGATCGTCGCCTTGGAGCTGCAGTTGTACCCGTGACCCTGATCCGTGTAGAGGTAGATCAGAGCCTGACTGACCGGCACGGTGATGCCGACGCGAAACGACTTGTGCCAGGCGAGCTGGACCTGCTTCGATCGGACGATGGGTCCCCGGCCAGCGAGGTCCCAACTGGCTTTCACGACCACGGTGGTGCCGACGTTGCCTCGGTTCTGGAGAAATGCATCGGCAACGAAGCGATAGCCGTGGGTCAGGTCGGTTCTGGATTTTCCGAGGATGTAAGAGCAGCCGGGCGAGTAGATCACGTGGGGGTTGGCGACTGGCACGGCGGTAGGCGACGGCGGCGTGACGGTCGGGGACGGCGGCGTAACGGTGGGCTTCCCGGCGACGTGGTGCTGGCGGTGCGGCCAGTTTGAACTCGACGTCAGGCCGACCACGATCGCGAATGCGACGAATACGGCGAGCACGGCTACGACGGCCAGGACGGCTCGCTTCATGATCCCCTTCTTGGTCCCTCCGTGTTTGCTATGGGCAGCGTGCCAGGCTCTACCGACGTTCGGCATGGGTCGAACGGTCAAGTCTCGGCGCCGAAGAGGTCGGCAGGGGCGCCTCGTCACAGCGCCCAACCGAGCGGGACCAGCTCGCGCCGATCCGACGCGCTCAACCGGCTGTGCGCCCAGCATGGTCTGACCCGGGCCGAGCTCGGCGACCTCATGCTCGAAGCGTGGGCGAAAGCCGACCCGGCCTACGCAGCTCAATCGGAGCGGCGTCGGGCTCGACCTGGCAGATGACAACGACGCGCAGCACGCCTCCTCCTGCATCCCTCAAGGCCGAGGCAGCCGACTACGAGCCAGCCGACCCTTTGTGCCTCGGGGGTCGAACGCGCGGGGCCAGACCTTAGTCCCGATAGATGGCCGAGACTCCGGTGACATTGAGGACCAGGTAGTCCTTGTCACCCAACCGGGCCCGTTCGATGACCTCAATCCTCGTGACCTCGCCGGGTTTCCGGCCTTGCGCAGTCATCCAGCATCGCCACTGCCCGAGTGCGTCGTCGTTTGCGGACAGACGGGCCGGTTCGGTCAGCCCATCCTCGTAGAAGATCGTTGCCGGGCAGGAGAACTCTGCTCGAAATCGCTGGCCTGTCCCCGACCGCGCCGGCCGGGTGGTGGCTGCACGCGCGCCCGTGCCCGTCTTAGACTTCTTGCCCTTACGGCCAGACCGAAGAGACGTCGCCACCGACCGCTCGACGCCGTACTTTATGTTGTCGACCGGACTCAGCGCACGCCGGGCGCGCTTGACCACCTTCGGGGTCGCCTTCCGCTTGACCGTGCGCACCGGATGCGCGGCTCGACGCACCGAGCGAGGGATCAGCAGCCGGGAGAAGAAGCCCACGAGCCCATCTTGCGCGTCCGACCTGGGCCCTGTCTGCCAAGCTGCTCGAGCCGGGACATCGGGACGCCCGCCTACGAATGTGTGACCCCGCGCCCGACCGCTCCGGATGGACCAGCGACGGTCGCGCCCGAGGGTCTGCGCGAGATACGGCGTGTAGCTCGCCGGGTGGTGGTGTTCCTGTTCGACGAGCGACACCGGCCTGTTCTGGCTGACTCGTGACTACCTGCCCGAGTTCGCGGACCTGCGAACCCGCAAGGTCTTGGCGTCGCTGCCTGATCTGGCCGGTGCGATCGGACCGGTGCCCGTCCCGTGGGACTGCGCTGATGGCTTCCTCGAGGCCCACTGGCACGCATCTGTCACTAGCCCGTGAGACCAGCGAGCTGTCGAGGGCGGACCGTTGTCGGTGGTCGCTGCTGGAATGGGCTCATCGACTGACTCGATGGAGGTGGTGCGGATGCGTTGGGCTGACTTCGAAGCTGCCGCGCCAGGGCTTGCGGCTTTGGCGAGGGAGAGGCTGCTCGCGCCTGGCGTGGTGCTGGTCGGCACGATCCGCCGCGACGGTAGTCCGCGGATCAGTCCGGTCGAGCCGTTCGTGCTCGACGGCGAGCTGTGGC
>JBOHDU010000082.1:0-3846 GCA_050700615.1 Nocardioidaceae bacterium | reverse complement strand
AGCCAAGGGAGTCGTTGAAGCGCAGGGCACCATGGTTCGCGGCCCCGGTGGCAAGGCGGATCCTGGCAAGGCCACGATCGCGTGCCCACTGCTCAGCGGCAGCGACAAGGGCCCCACCCAGACCGCGACCCTCGCGGTCCGCTCGAACGACGAGCTCTCCGATGTAGCCGTCCGCCTCGCCAGTCCAGTGCGTCTGCTGGGTCACGGACACGAAGCCTGTAACCACGCCGGACGCTTCCGCGACGAACATCGCGCCATCCTTCCCGGCGGCGGCCCCGATCGAGGAGTCGACCCACCCTCGTACGGCATCGGTGACCTTGCTCCCGTCACGCCAGGGCGAAACGCCAGTAGTGAGCCGATCCGCCATAGACCGAACGTCGTCGCGATCAGATGGCTTGCAGGCACGCACAGTCGCATTCATCTGAGGAGCCTGACATGTCCACAGGGTTCCCTAACCCGATCGTCGACCGGGACGGCGATTTAGAGCCTTGGCTGGCGGGTGATGAAGTCGGCCATACCGGGAACCGTGAAGGCGACGATCCCGTGCTCGGGTGCGTAGACGAGGCCTTTGGCAATCAGGTTGGCGCGGGTGGGTCCGAGGCTGGTGACCTTGCGCTCAAGTCGGATGGCTACCTCACCGGAGCCGCTTCCATGATCGCCGTCGACGGCCATGGCCCGCATGTAGTGCTGTTCGGAACGGGTGGCTCTGTCCCATCGAGCGCGGAAGAATCCCGCGTCGAGAGCTGCACGGCCATGGGCGGAGCCGACTCGTGCGTCGGTAAGAGTGATGTGCGGGCCGGGTGCTTCGTTCCAGGTGTCCTGCCCGAACTGCTGCAGGAAGTAGGGATAACCGGCCGCGTCGCGGACGATGTGTTCAAGCGCGATTGGATCCCATGACACGTTTTCCTCGGCCGCTGGCTCAGTGAGCACTCGGGCTGCCAGCGGGTCGTCGAGGTGCTCGATCGGCTGGAAGGTGAACAGCCGTTCGGAATAGGACTTGGCCTCGGCCAGGACACGCGGCAAGCTGGGCAGGCCCGCGAGAGCGAAGACGCAGCGCCACGCATTTTGACCAGCGGTGTGTGCGATAGCGCAGAGGGCGGCGAGTTCATCGTTGCCCAGGTCTTGGGCTTCATCAATCAGGATGGCCAGCCCAATGCCTTCCTCCGTTGCTGCTGCCGCCACGTCGTGCAGGAGCTTAAGCAGGTCGGTCTCCAGCAACCCGGTGTCTGCGCCACCGCCACCGACGTCGGACAGATCGAGACCGAAGTTCCAGGTGCCGCCGAGGTCGTATGACGCTTTAAAGCTCAGCGCAGTCTTCAAACCCCGGAGTAACCGCTTGCCTGCGGACGGTCGGGCAAGGTCGGCCAAGGGTCCGTGGAGCGCTTCGCCCAGGGCCTCTCGAAGTGATTTGTCGGCGCCAGCTTCGACCTGGGCGACGATCCAGGAACGTTCGGTGGCCCGGCGGGCAAACTCTGAGAGTAGGACGGTCTTGCCGACTCCGCGCAGCCCGTAGAGGACGACTGGTTGAGATGTGCGCCCCCGCTCGACACGGTCGAGCGCGACGTGCCAACTCTGCAGCTGCGCGTCACGTCCGACCAGCGCGGCTGGTGGCCGCCCGGCGCCGGGCGAGTACGGATTCAACACTGGGTCCATGAGGTCTACCACTCTATGGGCAACTATTTGCTTTTGCTATACCTTCACATAAATCGGTATAACGGCTGGGCGAGTGAAAGTACACGGGTCGGGGACCTGTTCCAGTGACCGATCGTCTAGCGAAACAAGGCGGGTGGCCCGGCGCTCACAGCGGAAGAGCCATCTGGAGCTCCCCGTCGTCGTTGGTTCCTGTCACTGTGAAGTCCGCGGATTGGTAGAGCGCGACCGCGGCTGCGTTGTCAGCACTGACGGTGAGATGGAGCGCCCGGCACCGCTGATCGTGCTGCCCGAGTTCGACAAGGCGTCGCAGAGTTGCTCGGCCATGGCCTTGCCCTTGGTGGTGTTGGTCGATCAGGAGGTGAAAGATTCCCAGTGATCCGTCGTGTGATCGTCGATCGGCGACGGCCACCACCCCGACGACCTGCACGCCGTCCCGTATCAGGAACGGCCACCAGTCGACGCCCCCCGCTCGTACGGCCGACTTGGCCAGGATCACGAGTAGGACGGGCTCGTAGCCAGCCACGAGCCGCGCCTGTTGCACGGTAGCGCTCACCCCGAGCCCTTCGCGCCAGTTGGCGTTGGTGACGGTTTCGAGGCGAATCACCTACATCACCTTCCCAGACCGCATGCGCCCTTCCTATCACCGCTTACCTGCGGTTTGGCGCGCCTTGACCGCTGGCAGATCGCCGTCTCAAGAGAGGTTCCGCATACGGAACCGGATGGGTCGGCAGAGTGAGCGATATTCACCTCCCAAGCCGGAGTCGTTCCGAAGGGTGAAGCGAGCCCAATCGGTCCATGGGTCGCAGTCGGTGCATCGAGGCGGACTTAGCGCTGTGCGTTGAGCGCCGCGCGCCGGAGCTCGGTGCTCACGAGCAGGTCGACATTGTTGGTTTGCTGCTCGATACTGCCGAGCCCAGGTGTCAGGGCTCTCACGGATGGGTCGGTGATGTTGTCGAGCATCTGCGGCACGAGGCCCCGGTCGATCTGAAGGTATGGGCGGTCCCAGAAGGGCACGCAGACTGGGTCCGATGAGGGGATCCCAACCCGATGCTGCACGGACGCTAGTGCCTCCAGTGCTGCGGCGAGGTGGTCACTGCGAGTCCGCCATTCGATCGCGGTGAGCACGTCCTGCAGGTGCTGCCCGATTTCCGCGGGTACTGGCAGCTGGCGGAATGTGGTGCCGCGCCACTTTGAGTACGGTGCCCACCGACGGCACAGCACAAAGGACAGGTGCACCGCGGTATCCACGAGCCGCGCGGCGATGACTCGTGAACCCAGCTCATCGCCGCGGTCGCCAGCGCGTCCCATGATCGGGAGCTCCTGGTCCAGACGCTGCCAGTCAACGGCCGCGACGTAGCACCACAGATCGTCGGGATACCAGGCCAAGGCATCGCGCAGGGAAGTGAACATGCCGTCTCGGTCCTCGAAGACCTCACCGGCGGTGACCTCGAGCACGGTCTGGCCGGTGAGCGAGAGCCAGTCAAGAGCGGTGGCGTCAACGCGGGGATCGAACCCCAGTCGGGCCGAGATGAACTCCTCGATGGTCAGGACGTCGAGGGCGAGAACCGGATCGTCCTGGCCGGTAAACGCGAACCGCGTGGGAAGGCCGGCGAACTCGGCAGGCAATTGATCAGCAAGAACGGTGCGGACGTCTCGCTCATCACCACGCCGAACGAAAAGCTGTAACCGAAGCCCCCAGTCGTGATCACGAGAGGTTTGATCGTCGAGTCCGAGCACGTCAGACCCGCCGCCGACCCGAGCGGCGGCTCGCGGGATGCCCGGTCGACGTTCATCGAGTATGGGCCGCACAATCTGCTGCCAGTACGTACGGGCCAAGCTGATCCCATTGGTGCAGGCTTCATTCGCGATCGCCACGCCCATACCTTGCCACGCCGATAACGAGAGCCGAACGCCCTTCACTGTCCCAGAACACCAGTCGTCGAACGCCCTGGCGTACAGGGCCCCGTCTTCACCCTGCAATCCACCGGGATGACCCTCGCGCAGATCTTCGGGCGGCCTGCTTCGGACGGCTGACGTCTTGGCCAGCCGCCAAAGCGGGACAGCACGACCGCATCCGTAGCCTCCCCGCCGGCGCTTTCGATGGTCTCGACGTGAAGTACCGCGGGGACGGCTGGTCGGGACCATCTCCTGGGACAGTCAACGCGGTCTATTTTCCTTGCCGGTTACGTACCC
>JBOHDU010000081.1:0-3957 GCA_050700615.1 Nocardioidaceae bacterium | reverse complement strand
TGGGTGCGCCGGGAGCCCATCTCGATACAGGGCCTTCCCTCGGCCGCCATCGTCATGCGGGATGCGGCGGAGGCTACGGCGGAGTCGTGGTTGAGCACGGAGAGGAGCAGGGTCTCGAGTACGACCGCCTCGGCGAACGTCGACTCCACCACGAGGATCGGGCTGCCAGGGAAGTAGGCGTCGCCCTCGCCGTAGCCCGAGATGTCGCCGGTGAACTGGTAGTCGGACAGCCATTCCAGCGTCGTCCGGTCGACCACGCCGGACTCGCGAAGGAACGCAAGGTCGGCGTCGGTGAAGTGGAATGCCTCGAGCGCGTCCAGGATCCGGCCCGTGCCGGCGACGACCCCGTAGCGACGGCCAGGTGGAAGGCGCCGCGCGAAGAGCTCGAAGACACTCGGACGGTGGGCCTTCCCTGACTGCAACGAGGCCTGCAACATGGTCAACTCGTAGTGGTCCGTCAGCAAGCCGGTGGAATGCACACCCCACAGGTTAGGGGACAATGAGTTGGATGACTGCGTCACCTGAGTCCACGACGGTCGAGCGACCTGAGGCAGAGCAGGTCGCCCAGGTCGACGTCCCCTGGGTCACGGTGGTCTGGGACGACCCGGTCAACCTGATGACCTATGTCACGTTCGTCTTCACCGACTACTTCCACTACCCGCGGTCCAAGGCGAAGCGGCTGATGATGCAGGTACACACCGAAGGCAAGGCCGCGGTGTCGACCGGCAGCCGCGAGGAGATGGAGCGAGACGTGCAGGCGATGCACGCCTACGGGCTGTGGGCCACCTTGCAGAAGGCCAACGCGTGAGTCACTTCAAGTCACGTCGTAAGGGCCGGGTCCATGTCGAGCTGCCGGGGTACGCGGCCGGGCTCCTCAGCAACTTGGCCCGACAGCTCGTCGAGCTCCTCAGCGACGGGGAGGCCGCCCCGCAGCCGGGCGGTGACCCACTCGAGGAGATGCTCACCATCGACGGCCCCCGGGATGCTCCCGAGGACCCCGCGCTGAAGCGGCTGCTGCCCGACGCGCACGCCGACGACGCCGATGCGGCCGCGGAGTTCCGGCGGTTCACCGAGCGCGGCCTCCGACTGGGAAAGGTGGGTGACGCCATGGTGGTCATCGACACCATCGGACCGGTCGACGAGGTCGACGCCGAAGATGTCGAGTTCGAGCTCGACGCCGAGCAGGCCAGGTCCTGGATGCGCAGCCTCACCGATATGCGCCTCACCATGGCCGAGCGGCTGGGTGTGACTGCGGATGACGAGGCCTACTGGGAGTCGATGCCGGCCGAGGACCCGCGACTGCAGATCCACGAGATCTTCGGTTGGCTCGGCTATCTGCTCGAGTCCCTCCTCGAGGCCGTCGAAGGCTGACCCTGGATCCGGGCTGCCCCCAGGGTGTCCACCTGCGGTGGCCACAATTACGCTGGCCGGGTGCTGAGGATCGGCAGGGACGTCTACGACCGGATCGTCGCGCACGCGCAGGCCGACCACCCCGACGAAGCCTGCGGCGTCGTCGCCGGGCCCGAGGGCAGTGACGACCCTCTTCGCTTCATCGCGATGACCAATGCCGAGCGGTCGCCGACATTCTTCCGGTTCGACGCCACCGAGCAGCTCGCCGTATGGCGTGAGCTCGATGTCCGCGGCGAGGTGCCGGTGGTGATCTACCACTCGCACACGGCCACGGAGGCCTATCCGTCGCGCACCGACGTTTCGCTGGCCGCTGAGCCCGCGGCGCACTACGTGCTCGTATCGACGGCCGAAGGCGGGCTCGGCGGGGGACAGGTGGAATTTCGCTCCTACCGAATTGTTGACGGTGAGGTGACCGAGGAAGTCGTCGAGGTCGTCGACGGGGGTCACCCGGAAGTCGAGTCGCAACCACAATGAAGAGGCAGGGTCGTCCATGAGCGTCGAAGTCCGGATCCCGACCGTCCTGAGGGCTCTTACCGACGGGCAAAAGTCGGTGCAGGGATCAGGCAGTACCCTCGCGGAGGTCATCGACAGCGTTGACGTGGGCAACCCTGGGATCAAGGAGCGGTTGCTGGAGTCCGGCGACCTGCGCAGGTTCGTCAACGTCTATGTGAACGACGAGGATGTGCGTTTCATCGGCGGCCTTGCGGCGCCGGTGGTGGCAGGTGACGTCGTAGTGGTGCTGCCGGCTGTGGCCGGCGGCTGAGGCATCCGGCCGTGCGGTTCGACTCTCTGCTGGCCTCCGCGGGCGGTACGCCGCTGGTCGGCCTGCCGACGCTGTCACCGTCGCCCGACGTGCGGCTGTGGGCGAAGCTCGAGGACCGCAACCCGACCGGGTCGATCAAGGACCGAGTGGCGATCGCGATGGTCGTCGATGCCGAGAAGGCGGGGCGACTGCGGCCATCGGCAACGATCCTCGAGCCGACGTCCGGCAACACCGGCATCTCGCTGGCGATGGCAGCCAAGGTGCGGGGGTACCGGCTGGTGTGCGTGATGCCCGAGAACACGTCTACCGAGCGCCGGCAGCTGCTTGAGATGTGGGGCGCGGAGATCGTCGCCTCGCCGGCTGCCGGAGGCTCCAACGAGGCGGTCCGGGTCGCCAAGTCGCTGGCGCGCGAGCACCCCGACTGGGTGCTGCTCTACCAGTACGGCAACCCGGCCAACGCGCTCGCGCATTACGAGACGACCGGCCCCGAGCTCCTTGCCGACCTGCCGTCGATCACTCACTTCGTGGCCGGCCTCGGCACGACCGGCACCCTGATGGGGGTTGGCCGGTATTTTCGCGAGCGGCGCCCGTCGGTGCGGATCGTGGCGGCCGAGCCCCGCTTCGGCGAGCTCGTCTACGGTCTGCGCAACCTCGAAGAGGGCTTCGTCCCCGAGCTCTACGACGAGACGCTGATCGACGCGCGCTTCTCAGTCGGCCCGAGAGACGCCGTACGACGGGCGCGCGAGCTGCTCGACGGCGAGGGAATCTTCGCCGGGGTCTCGACCGGTGCGGTCCTGCATGCGGCGCTGACGCAGGCCGCGAAGTGCGCTCGCGACGGCGAGCGGGCAGACATCGCGTTGGTGGTGGCCGACGGGGGCTGGAAGTACCTGTCGACCGGCGCCTACGAGGGAACGATCGACGAGGCGGAGGAGCGGCTCGAGGGCCAGCTCTGGGCCTGACCCGCCCTATCGGACGCGCGGCTTCGGAGGTTACAGTTGCCGCAGAACCCCGACGACCTGCCTTGTGAGGTGTCCGTGCGCGAGATTCTCGTTTTCAGCGGCAGCGCGCACCGACCGCTGGCTCGCAGGATCTGCGACTCGATGGGAGTTCGGCTGTCCCCCGTCCAGATCACCCGCTTCAGCAACGACTGTCTTCAGGCGCAGCTCCAGGCGAACTGTCGGCAGCGAGACGTCTACATCGTGCAGCCGTTGGTGCCGCCGACGCAGGAGCACCTGATGGAGCTGCTGCTCATGCTCGACGCGGCGCGCGGCGCATCGGCGGCCCAGATCACAGCCGTGGTTCCGCACTATGCCTACGCACGGTCTGACAAGAAGGACGCGTCGCGTATCTCGATCGGCGGGCGTCTCGTCGCGGACATGCTCGTTGCCGCCGGCGCCGACCGCATCTTGACCATGACGTTGCACGCCCCACAGGTGCACGGGTTCTTCTCGATCCCCGTCGACCACCTCACCGCGCTCGGGGTGCTGGCCGACCATTTCCGGACCACCGACCTCAGCAACACCATCGTGGTCTCGCCCGATCTGGGAAACGCGAAGACGGCCACGTTGTTCGCACGCCTGCTGGGTCTCCCGGTCGCGGCCGGCAGCAAGCAGCGACTGTCCGACGACAGCGTCGTCATCGAGGCGATCGTGGGCGACGTCGCCGGCAAACGAGCCATCGTGCTCGACGACGAGATCGTGACCGGTGGGTCGATCGTCGAGCTGCTCGACCGACTCCGGTCCGAGGGATGCACCGAGGCCGCGGTCGCGTGCACTCACGGGTTG
>JBOHDU010000080.1:0-2169 GCA_050700615.1 Nocardioidaceae bacterium | reverse complement strand
CGGCCTAACCAACCACGAAATCGCCGAACAGCTCGTCCTCGGCGAGAACACCATCAAGACACACGTCGCCAGAATCCTCGCCAAACTCGACCTGCGAGACCGAGTACAGGCCGTCGTGCTGGCCTACGAAACCGGCGTCGTCACGCCGATCGCGTCCGAACTCGATCGCCGCCACCGACAGGAGGCGGATTGACGAGAGATGGAGTCGCGCGAGCGGGCTTGCGGGACTCCAGTCCTGGAGTCAGGTGGCTGGCGATTGCAGGACCGGACGCGCGGGGATGTTCGAGCAGGATGCTGGCGGCGAGGCCGAAGGCGAGGACGCGGATGTCGACGGTCGGGGTGAGTGTGATCGATGCGAACGAGATGCAGAGGATGGTGGCTGCGCTGGTGACGAGCCGCCCCGTGCGGGAGAGCGCGTCGACGACCGCCGTGTTGGTCGAGCCGGTCTCGTCGTACTCCTCGCGCATGCGGGAGAGGACGAAGACCTCGAAGTCCATCGAGAGGCCGAACAGGAATGCGAAGACGAACGCCACTCGGCGATCTCCCAAGAGGTCAACTCGCCGATCCTCCGGTCGCCGAAGACGGCGGTTGCCTTGCGGAACCCACACGAGGACCGCGTACGAGAAAACGGACTGCATTATCCCTCAATTTTGCGGCCAGGCCAGCACCCACGCTTCTCGGTCGCGAACGGGTCGGAGGAACCGGCCTATTGACGACCGTCGCTCGCGCGGAGGCGACCAGTCGCCACTAAAAGCCGCATCAGCGATCCGGAAGGTTCGGGCTCGAACTGGACGGCTGTCGTCAGAACAGACGACAAATCGTGGAGCACTTGTGGAGCAGAGCGGTCGCAACCCATGGCAGCCAGTGGCAAATCGGACCGACCGGAGATCGGCTCAAATAAGCCGAAACCGTTGCCACCGGTTGCGACCGGTCGCGGGCCACCTTCGCGAGGCACTGCTGCTGCTCAGTCGCGCCGACCAGCGGTCTTTCACTCGAGAAGACGTTGACCTGTCCCTCGTAGCGGAAGAAGCCGCCGAAACACTTCTCCCCCTGTCACCTGGCAGAAAGACGCGGCCTCACCATCGAGACCTCCGGCGAACCCACCCCCACCATCGGCTCACACCCGCTCCTGCTCCAGCTGACTACGAACCTCTTGCACAACGCGATCGTCCACAACCTGCCCGAACACGGCACCGTCTCGATCGCGACCAGCGTTCGCCCCAACAGTGCCGTGCTCACAGTCGAGAACACCGGCGAGAAGCTCAGCCCGCAGCTGGTCGCCACACTTGCCGAGCCGTTTCAACGCGGCACCAAACGCATACGCGCCGACCAGGCAGGCGTCGGCCTCGGCCTGGCAATCGTCAAGAGCATCACCCAAGCGCACGACGGAACCCTCACCCTCACCCCTCGGCCCGACGGCGGGCTCCGCGTCACCGTGCAACTACCGCCCCCGCAACCGCGCCCTGACAGAACGGATCGGCAAGCACTCGCCGCCGGCCTGACGAAACTCCACGCGCCGACGCAGACAAGGGCTCTGACGTAGACCCGACTGCCGACCGCGTCACCGTTGGCACCGCAAGCCGAATGCGCAGGCATGCGCACATCTTCTGGAGCGGTCTCACACGCTGTTCCAGTGGGTGAGCCTTTTTTTATACTCGCGCAACTTCTGCCGCCAGCGGCCCGGAGGGTGCCCAGCCCGGTGGTAGCTTGAAGCCCGTGCGGCCTGCCAGGCGTTCCCGGCCCCGGGCGCGGTGGGTTCTGGTGGGCGGACTGGTCTTCGTCGTCGTCGTTGTGGTGCTGATCGTCTGGATGAGTCGCAACTCGGCGCCGACAATCGGTTACGACGTCTCCTATCCGCAGTGCTCGGGTTCGTACCCGTCGAATCCGCTGTTCGGGATCGTCGGCGTCAACGGCGGGCTGGCGGGCAACGCGAACCCGTGTCTCAGCGGCGAACTGCAGTGGGCGCGCGCTACGCCGGGGCAGAAGAGGCCGAAGCAGCCGCCCCTGTCGCTGTACATCAACACCGGTAACCCGGGCGCACATCACCTCGCTGAATGGCCCAGCGGCGGCACCGCGCCGGCCTACGGTTCCTGTAACAGCTTGCTGACCAACGCCTGCTCGTACCTCTACGGCGAGCAGCGCGCCGCCCACTCCTACCGCCCCGTCGCC
>JBOHDU010000079.1:0-7482 GCA_050700615.1 Nocardioidaceae bacterium | reverse complement strand
GCTGCGGGGCGTCGTCCTGGGTCTGGGTCACTTGATTCCGGCGGCCTTGCATTCGGAGACGTAGGCCCCGGTGCAGAGTTGCTTGGCCGGCACGAAATTGTCACGGATCACGGTTGCGTTCATGTTCTTGCTCGTCACCCACTCCGGGGTAAGCAGCACCGATGGCACCTGCATCTTGGCAGTGGTGTCCTCCGTGGTGCCGTTCACCAACCCGCTCGGCGGGGTCTTGCCGGCCCTGAGGTAGATCGCGAGCGCTGCCGCCGCCTGAGCCTCCAGGTAGATCGGCTTGTACGCCGTGCCGCACTGGTAACCGGACAAGATGTTCTGCAGACCGACCAAGGTGGCGTCTTGTCCGCTGACCGGGAACGTCTTGGCCTTCGTGTGCAGCGACTTCAGGTACGTGATGATCGGTGCGGCGTTCTCGTCGTTCGGCACCAGCACCGCGTTGGTGTCGCGGTGGGCCGTGTAGGCCTGCTGGAACTCGGTCTGCGCGGTTGGCGGGTCCCAGGTGCCGGCCGGAGTCGCGACCTTGGTCCACTTGCCCGACTTGAAGAGCGGGGCGAGAACACCGTTGTACCCCTGGGAGAACAGAGTCGCGTTGTTGTCGGTCGGGTCACCCGCCATCACGATGACATTCGGTGACTTGACGTGCCAGGCGTTCACGCACGAGACGAAGCCGTTACCGATGAGCTTGCCCACCTGGACGTTGTTGAAGCTGACGTAGTAGGACCTGCTCCCACCCAAAGTGAGCCGGTCGTAGTCGATGACCGCGACGCCGTGAGCCTTGGCGTACGTCTCGATGCTGGCACCGACGCCCGAGTCGAGCGGGTCGACGATCAGGACCGATGCACCGGCGGTGATGTCGGACTGGGCGTCCGTGAGCTGGGTTTGGGTGCTGCCCTGGGCGTTCTGGATGATGAAGTCCGACGACGAGAGCCCCGCGCTCTCGAAGGCCTTCTTGAGGTAGGGCGCGTCGAACTCGGTGTAGCGAGCTGACGAGACCGTGTCGGGGAGGATCGCGGCCACCTTTCCGTGGCCGGAGGCCGCGAGGGACTTCAGACTTGCCATGCTGCTGAAGTTCTTGTTGAACGAGTGGATCGTGAGCACCGGTGGTGCGCTGTTCGTCGAGCTCGGGGATCCTGAGGACGGCGACGAGGGCGAGCCGGAGGACGGGCTCGAGCTTCCACATGCGGCCACTGCGAGGGCTGTCGCTGCCATGACGGAGAGAAGAGAGAACTTTCGGTTGACGTGCAAGGTCCTACCCCTAACGGTTAGCCTCGGCCCTGCGCTACCTACCACGGTCATGCAGGCACGGTCGCGGTCGCAACAGCCTCGAACGATTGCCCTGAGCCTAGGACCGTTCTCGTGAACACCCCGTGAACATTGCAGTCGGCTCATCAACAAACTGTGAATAGCCGGCTGCTCTCGGTCACTCCGGCGCCATCCGGTATCCAGCACGAGGCTGGGTCAGGATCAGGGGCGGCTCACCTTCGACCTCCAGCTTCGCCCGCAGCCGCCGCACGTACACGCGCACGTATTCCGTCTCGGTCTCGTAGCCAGGACCCCAGACTCGGCGCAGCAGGTTGGCATGCGTGAGGAGCTTCCCACGGTTCGTCACCAGTTCTCGCAACAGCGCGAACTCGGTCGGGGTCAGGTGGATCGGCTCACCGCCGCGTGTGACCCGTTGGTCGGCAAGATCGATCTCGAGGGCTCCGACGACCGCAGGTGGCGGGGTCTCCGTCTGCTCGTTGAACGGCCTGGTCCGACGCAAGGTCGCCGCGATCCGCGCAAGCAGCTCCTCGATGCTGAACGGCTTGGTCATGTAGTCGTCGGCGCCCACGTGCAGCGTGGTCACCTTGTCCCGCTCGCCGCCACGCGCCGAGACGACGATGATCCCGACCGATGACCGTTCGCGCATCTGCCGGCACAGCTCGATCCCGTCGATGTCAGGCAGCATCAGGTCCAACAGCACGATGTCGGGCCGCTCGGTCTCCAGGAGCCGCAGCGCCTTCGCGCCCTCGTTCGCCACGATCGTGTCGAACCCCCGCACGTTGAGGTTGGCCCGGATCAGGTCGACGATGTTGGGGTCATCCTCGACCATGAGCACCCGGGTCGCGCCGTCGAGGTCAGCCATCGGTGCCGACCTCGAGCATCGCGGTGTCACTCTCGATCGGGAGACGTACGACGCAGCGGGTGCCTGGACTACCGCGCTCCAGGTGGATCTCCCCGCCGTGCGCGGTCACGATCGCCGAAGCGATGGAGAGCCCGAGGCCGGCTCCGGCGGTCGCGCTTCGCCGTTCACGTCGTGGCTCGAACGGAGGGCGGTCGAGACCCGAGGGTATCCCCGTGCCGTTGTCCTTGACCTCGATCACGACGGAGTCGGGGTCGCCGCGGGTGACCCCGACGGTGACCTCTGTCTCCGGTGGGTTGTGCCGAACGGCGTTGTCGAGCAGGTTGACCAGGACCTGTTCGAGTCGGTCATGATCCGCCCATACAGGCGGGACGTCGGTCGCGCAACGGATCCCTACCGCAGCCCGTCCCTCCGGTGGCAGGCAGGCGCGGGCAGCGTCGAGGACGAGAGACAGGTCGCACCAGTCGGCCTGGAGCCGCAGGATGCCTGCCTCAATGGCGGAGAAGTCGAGCAGGTCGTCGACCAAGCGCCGGAGCCGGGCAGACTCTGCGCTGATCCTCGACAGGAAGCGGGTCTCGGAGTCGACGTCCCAGGTCACGTCCGGCTGGAGCAGGCTCTACGCGTAGCCGCGGATGGCGGTCAACGGCGTGCGGAGGTCGTGGGAGAGCCGGGCGAGGAAGTCCTGCTGAAGCTGCTGTGTGCGCCGCAGGGCGTTGGCCTCCTGCTGCGCAGCCTGGGCCTTCTCGCGCTCGAGCGCGAGCGTGATCGAGTGGGCGGCGTCCTCGATCAAGGAGCAGCTCTCCGCGGCGGCAGAACCGACGGCGCCCCTCGCGACCAGGGCATGGACCACGCCGGACTCCGAGAACTTCACCGCGAGCTGCCAGCCTCTCCCGGACAAGGTGACCGCAGCTGCCCGGCCGTCGTTGACCGCATCCCGCACGGCAGCTTCGACTCCCTCGAGCAGCGCCGTCGACCTTTGATCGTCGTGCTCCATCTCGGCTGCGTAGGCACGGCAACGCGCCGGCTCGCCAGAGCGCCAGCTGAAGAGTCCGGCCTCGTCGGCCTCCAGCCCACGGCGCAGGGCTTGGAGTGCCACATCCAGGGCCTGGCCGAGCGGAACCGGTCCGGCAAGAGTCTCGAGAACGTCTCGGATCGTCTCGAGCCTTCGGTTGTGCGAGGTCACTTCCCGCAGCAGCCGGTCGCGCTCGACCGCTGCCGCCGCATACCCGGCATACAGCGTGACCAGGTCGAGCTCGTCGCGCGACGGCCGTGCGACACCCGACCCGAAGACCGTGATGACGCCGCTGAGCCCGTTGGATCCGGTGAACGGCACCGCCCACGAGCTGGCGATCTGCTCTGCCGTGGCCAAGGCATCGTACGGGTGCCAGGCAGCACTGTTGTGTACGTCGCTGTGCACGACGATCTGTCCCGATGCAGCGGCGGTGCCGGCCGGACCGCCGGCAACGCCGTACGGCAGCCTCCCCCATCGCTGCTGGAACTCCTGCGACAACCCCAACGACGTCACGGAGCGGAGATGGTCGGCGTCAGCCACGTGCATGCAGAGCTTGTGGACGCCGAGCGCGGTGCCGAGGGTCGAGAGGATCAGGGTGAGACTCGATGAGGGGTCGGCGGAGGCGAGCTCGTCGGTGAGGCCGTGCAGCCGGCTGAGCTGGTGGTGCGCCGAGGAGTCGGGCTCGTGACCGGCGATCAGACCCACGACTTCGTCCGGATGTGACCTTCCCGGATCGAGCTCGGCGACCAACTGCCCCCGTCTCATCACAGCGACTCGATCCGCCATCCGGAAGATCTGGTCGATGTCGTGGGACACCAACAGGATCGTCATCCCCTGCTGGTGGAACCGCATGATCAACGACTCGACCTGGGCTGCCTCGTGGATGCCCAGCGAGGCCGTCGGCTCGTCGAGGACCAGCAGTTGCGGCCGGCCCGCCATGGCACGGGCGACCGCGAGCATCTGGCGCTGGCCACCGGAGAGGAACCCCGCAAGTGCAGTCGTGTCTCGAATCGGGATCTCGAGGTCGGCAAGGATCCGGCGTGCGACCTCGTGCATGCGGGTGTCCGAGAGGACCCGACCGCCCTGCTCTCGCCCGAGCACGAGGTTGCCGGCGACGTCGAGGTTGTCGCAGAGGGCCAAGTCCTGCCAGACGACCTCGACACCAGCGCGCGCCGCAGCGCCGGGACGCGTCGACATGTGGTGACCGGCCATCCACACCTGACCGTGGTGGGGAGCGATGTCACCGGCAAGGCAGCGGACGAGCGTGGACTTGCCGGCGCCGTTCTCGCCTACCAGCGCGACCAGCTCGCCGGGACGGATCTCCAGATCGACATTGGTCAGAGCCTGCAGATGCCCGAACCCGACGGACACCCCGTCGACCCGTACCAGCGGCGCGAGGTCTCGGTCCGCGCTCACTGCGGTAGTCGTAGCCATAGCCACATTGTCGCGTCCGCGTCGAGAAGCCGCGCACCGAGCAGCATCCTGGCGTCCTTTTGAGGTCCGCAGTCCGGGCTGAATCTTGCTCAGCGGCGATGGAGCAGCAGGATCGCACGATCGTCGTTGGCCGAGTCGATGCTGGCGACGAGCCGCTCGGCACCTCGTTCGAAGCCCTTGGGCACCAGCCGCTCGGCCTCACCCAGGAGCTTGTCGATCCCGTAGCTGATGTCGCGCTGTGGCATCTCGACCAACCCGTCGGTGTAGAGCAGGAGTGCGTCCCCCGAAGACATCGTGCCGGAGTACGTGCCGAACTGGGCGTTGGCCAGGATTCCGAGCACCGGCCCTTCGGTCCACTGCACACTCCATTTGCCCGAGCCGGCGTGGAACTGCACCGCCGGCGGGTGACCGGCCGTGCGCACCTCGAACTCGCCAGTTGACAGCCGGATCGCGAGGTGCACTGCGGTGGCGAAGCCCTCGGACCACTGCTGCCGGAGCAGGTACTCGTTCGCGGCGGGAAGGAAGTCCTGCCGATCCAGGGATCCCAGCAGCCCCCCGAACGCCCCTGACAGCTGGAGCGCCCTGGTTCCAGCGTTGATCCCCTTGCCGGACACGTCGACGACGACCACCTCGAGATAGTCGCCGTCGCTGGTGATCGTGGCAACGACGAAGTCCCCGGCGAACGACGCGCCGCCTGCCGACCGGATCACCGCCTGCGCGTACCAACCCCGCGGGAGCTCGGGCAGCCTGCTCTGGCTCGC
Organism: Nocardioidaceae bacterium; assembly: GCA_050700615.1. Taxonomy (GTDB): domain Bacteria; phylum Actinomycetota; class Actinomycetes; order Propionibacteriales; family Nocardioidaceae; genus JBOHDU01. The sequence continues at coordinate 2,144 of JBOHDU010000079.1, read as the reverse complement.
GAGTCGGTCTCGTAGGTCGACCAGCATCGACTCACCCCGGAAGGTGCCCACGCCAAGGCGAGAGCGTGCGTTGACCTGACCCAGCACGACCAGCCCGACCAAGGCGACCACGACGATCGCGGAGTAGCGAACCAGGGTCCTGTCGATCTGCGTGACGGAGGCGGCCAGGCAGCCGAACGTGATCGCCTCCAGCAGCAACAGCCGGCTGACGGACAGCATATTCATGGCGAGCAGCAACGGGAGTACATACGCCGTCAGTGGCCACCAGTCGGGGAACTCGAAGCTGAGGAGCAGGAAGACCAGGGCCATCAGGACCAGCAGCAGGAACGAGGCCGCCCCAGTCTCGCTGACCGTGCGCCGGGCGTTCGCGCCGCCACGACGGATCGCCCGCAGGGTCGGGCTACGGGTGACCCGGATAGTTGCTGGGCGAACGGCCACATGGTGAGCGTAGCCGCAGGCCGGGTTCCTTGCGGTGCCTCTGCGCCGCGGGTCCAGGCGCATGTTGAGGACCGCACAATCATCCGGGGTCTGCCGGGCCAAGGGCGGCACGGACGCCGCCGGTCCCTGTTCCAGGCGGACCGCTAGCGAGTCCGAGAGACTCGTCCTGCGGCGGGCTGACGCCGGCGCTGACACTTCGGGCACCAGAAGAGGTTCCGGCCCTCCAGGACTGCCGTTCGGATGACCGATCCGCAGATGTGGCAAGGCTGCCCCTGCCGGCGGTAGACGTACACCTCGCCACCGTGGTCGTCGACACGAGGAGCTCGCCCCATCGCCTCGGGCTCGTGCTCGGGCGTGACGGTGTCGATGCGGCCGGTGTCGACGCCGTAGGCCATCAGGGCGACGAGGTCAGACCAGATGGCTCTCCACCGACGCTTGCTGACCTGCTTCCCCGGGGTCATGGGGTGCAGGTGGGCACGAAACAAGGACTCTGCCCGATAGACGTTGCCCACGCCGGCAAGGACCTTCTGGTCCATCAGCAAGGCGCCGATTGGGCGGTCGCTTCGGTGCAGTCGAAAGTAGGCGAGCTCTGGATCTGCGTCCGCCCGAAGCGGATCCGGGCCGAGCGCCGCGATGATGCTCGCCACCTTCTCGGCACTCACCAGCTCGCAGACTGTAGCCCCCCTCAACTCGGCGTACGACGCACCGCCTTCGATGCGAACCCGGATCGCCCCCACTGGCGGCGGCGCTGCACCAGGCTGCACCTCGAACTTGCCGATCAGACCCAGATGCACATGCAGCACGAGGTCGTTGTCGAAGCCGACGAACAGGTGCTTGCCCGCCGACTCGGCCGAGGTGACGGTGTGGCCGGTGATGAGAGCCGCGCTGTCAGTGAACCGCCCCTGCGGGCTGGTGACGCGAACCTGCTCACCGGCGAAGGCCGCTCGGAGGCTGGCGGCGAGCCGGTACAAGGTGTGGCCCTCGGGCATGGGATGGCCTCGCAGTGATCAGAGGGGTGACGTTCAGGCGGATGGGGCGGCGTCAGGCGATGCGCCGCCGTCGGGAGGAAGCGGCAACTCACCCGTCTCCTCGTAGGCGGTGAGCATGCCGATCCGGCGTACGTGTCGCGCCTCCTCGGTGAAGTCCGTGGACAGGAAGACGTGCACGAACGACGTCGCGTCCTGAGTCGAGTGCATCCGGGCGCCGATCGAGACGACGTTCGCGTCGTTGTGCAGCCGTGCCAGCGACGCTGTCTGCTGCGACCAGGCCAGTGCGGCCCGGACTCCGGGCACCTTGTTGGCGGCAATCTGCTCGCCGTTACCAGAGCCACCGATCACGATCCCGAGGCTGCCGGGGTCGCCCACCACGGCCGCACCGACGCGGAGGCAGAAAGGCGGGTAGTCGTCGTCCGGATCCTCGACGAACGCACCGTGGTCGACGACGTCATGATGCAGTTCGGCCAACCAGTCCACCAGATGTCTCTTCAACTCGAACCCTGCGTGGTCCGAGCCGAGATGAACGTGCATGACCCGAATCCTGTCACATCGGCCGCGTTTCGAGCACGGCCGATGTGACGGAGGTCAGTCGAAGCGGGGGCTCGTGTCCCGAGTGCGCTTGATCTCGAAGAACCCGGGTGTTGCGGCCACGAGACGCACGCCGTCCCAGAGTCTTCCGGCGACCTCACCGCGCGGGCAGGGGGTTACCAC
>JBOHDU010000078.1:0-3680 GCA_050700615.1 Nocardioidaceae bacterium | reverse complement strand
GACCACCCAGCTGCCGAAGATCTGCCTGGAGCTGGGCCGCGGTCAGGGTGGAGCGATCATCGGGCACACCCAACCTCGGCGGATTGCGGCGCGGTCGGTCGCCGAGCGGATCGCTGAGGAGCTGGGCACGACCCTCGGTGACGTCGTCGGCTACCAAGTCAGGTTCACCGACCGGTCCAGCGGCGGCACGCTCGTCAAAGTGATGACCGATGGGATCCTGCTCGCCGAGATCCAGCGTGACCGCAGTCTGCGCCGCTATGACACGGTCATCGTCGACGAGGCCCACGAGCGGAGCCTCAACATCGACTTCATCCTCGGCTATCTCAAGCAGCTGCTGCCGCGCCGCCCCGAGCTGAGGGTGGTGATCACCTCGGCGACGATCGACCCGGAGCGGTTCTCCCAGCACTTCGACGGGGCTCCCGTCATCGAGGTCTCGGGAAGGGTCTACCCCGTCGAGGTCCGCTATCGCGAGTTGGTGGAGGACCAGACGCAGGGCGTCGTGGACGCCGTGCAGGAGCTCATCGCCGAGGGTCCTGGCGACATCCTCGCGTTCTTCTCCGGGGAGCGAGAGATCCGTGATGCCACCGACGCGCTCAAGAAGGTCAAGCCGCGGCGGGCCATCGACGCGTTCGACGTGCTGCCGTTGTTCTCGCGCCTGTCGGCCGCCGAGCAGCACCGGGTCTTCGGCCCGCACACCGGACGCCGCGTCGTGCTCGCCACCAACGTCGCCGAGACGTCCCTGACCGTGCCGGGCATCCGGTTCGTCGTCGACACGGGTTTCGCCCGCATCTCCCGGTTCTCTGCCCGCACGAAGGTGCAGCGGCTGCCGATCGAGCCGATCTCACGGGCAAGTGCCAACCAGCGCCAGGGCCGGTGCGGGCGGGTGGCCGACGGTATCTGCATCAGGTTGTACGCCGAGGACGACTTCGAAGCTCGCCCCGAGTTCACGGAGCCCGAGATCCTGCGGACCAACCTCGCCTCGGTGGTTTTGCAGATGACCGCTCTCGGGCTGGGTGACATCGCCCGCTTCCCGTTCATCGAGCCCCCCGATTCTCGGAGCATCCAAGCCGGCGTGCAGGTGTTGGAGGAGATCGGCGCGATCACGACCAGGCAGCGACATCCCAGGCTGACGAAGCTCGGCCGCCAGCTCGCCAAGCTGCCGATCGACCCGCGGTTCGGCCGGATGTTGTTGGCCGCCGACCAGCTGGGTTGCTTGCGTGAGGTCATCGTGATCACGGCGGCGCTGTCGATGCAGGATCCGCGCGAGCGCCCGGCCGACAAGCAGGAGTTGGCCGATCAGAAGCACCACCGATTCGCCGACACGTCCTCTGACTTCGCGGCTATGCTCAACCTCTGGCGCTATGTCCGCGAGCAGCAACAGGCACTCAGCTCGAGTGCGTTTCGCCGCATGTGCCGCCAGGATTTCCTCAACTACCTGCGGATCCGCGAGTGGCAGGATCTCGATGCTCAGCTGAGGCAGGTGAGCAAACAGCTCGGGCTCACACTCAACCCGGTCCCTGCGTCGGCCGAGCCTGTTCACCAGGCGGTGCTGTCCGGGCTGCTCTCCCACATCGGCATGAAGGACACCGAGAAGCGTGACTACCTGGGGGCACGCGGGACCAGGTTCCGGATCTTCCCGGGCTCGGGCTTGTTCAAGAAGCAGCCCGAGTTCGTGATGGCAGCTGAGCTGGTGGAGACATCGCGGTTGTGGGGTCGCGTCAACGCCGCGATCGACCCTGGCTGGGCCGAGGCCGTCGGCGCTCACCTCGTCCGCCGCAGCTACTCCGAGCCGCATTGGGAGAAGAAGCGGGGGGCGGTGGTGGCCCTGGAGAAGGTCTCGCTCTACGGCGTGCCGATCGTCACCGAACGCAAGGTCAACTACGGTCGCATCGACCCCGCTACCGCGAGGGAGCTCTTCATCCGGCACGCGCTGGTGCAGGGTGAGTGGCAGACCCATCACCGCTTCTTCGCGGCTAACCAGGCCCTTCTCGACGAGGTCGACCAGCTCGAGCACCGCGCCCGCCGACGCGACATCGTCGTCGACGACGAGACGCTCTTCGACTTCTTCGACGCGCGCGTGCCGTCGGGCATCGTGTCGACCGCGCACTTCGACTCCTGGTGGAAGACAGCACGACGCGAGACGCCCGACCTGCTGAGCTTCTCGCTCGACCTGCTCGTGCACGACTCCGCCGCGCGGGTCTCCGACGAGGACTATCCCGACAGCTGGGCGCACGGCGACGTCGACCTGCGGCTCGACTACGAGTTCGAGCCCGGCTCCGAGACCGACGGCGTCACCGTCGACATTCCCGTCGCTACCCTCAACCAGGTGGAGGCGGCCGAGTTCTCCTGGCCGGTGGCGGGACTCCGCGAGGAGCTCGTCACCGCCCTGCTCAGGTCGCTCCCGAAGCGGCTGCGGGTGAGCTTCGTGCCGGCTCCCGACTACGCCCGGGCGTTCCTCGCCTCGACGACTCCTGGTGCGGAGCCGCTTGTGCCGGCCCTGGCGCGCTACCTGCGCCGAACGACGGGGGTGGTTGTGCCCGCGGACTCCTGGGACGCCGACAAGGTTCCCGCGCATCTCCGCCTGACGTTCCGCGTCCTCGACGACGGCGGGCGGGTGCTGCGCAGCGGTAAGGACCTCGACGCTCTGAAGATTGCCCTCGCGGCACAGGCGGCCTCGCAGATCTCCTCGGCTGCGGCCGGCATCGAGCGGTCGGGACTCACGTCGTGGAGCTTCGGCGAGCTTCCGCGCGAGTTCGTCCAGACGAGGGCGGGGCATCAGGTCCGCGGCTACCCCGCGCTGGTCGACGAGGGGGAGTCGGTCGCGTTGAGGGTGCTGGCCACCCCCGACGAGCAGCGCGACGCGATGCGCGCCGCGCTGCGCCGGCTCGTCATGCTCAACGTCGAGTCGCCAGCGTCGACGATCACGAGCAGGCTCGACAACACCGAGAGGCTGGCCCTGGCGCTGGGCCCCCACCCCACCGTCGCCGCGTTGCTGGCGGACTGCTTTGCCTGCGCCGTCGACGGCCTCGTCGACGAGGCGGGTGGCCCGACCTGGACCCGCCAAGAATTCGATGCCTTGCTCGAGCGGGTGCGCCGAGACGGCGCGGAGCGGTGTGAGCAGGTGGTGAGCCTGGTGCGCCCGGCGATCGAAGCGGGTCATCGGGTGAGCCGCCGCCTGTCCGGGCGCGCCGAGCTCGCACTGCTGCCTGCGCTGAGCGACCTGTCGGCTCAGGTGGCCCGGCTGCTCTATCCGGGGTTTGTGGCCGACACCGGCATCGAGGCGCTGCGCCACTACCCGAGGTACTTCGCTGCCATGGAGGCGCGCCTCGACAGGCTCGTTGACGACCCCGGGCGCGACGCCGTGCTGATGAGCTCGGTCAGCCCGGTGCAGGAGGCCTATCTGCATCAGGTCCAGTCGCTGCGCAGTGGTCTTGCCGAGCCAGCCCTGGTCGAGATCCGGTGGCTGATCGAGGATCTGCGGGTGAGCCTGTGGGCCCAGCAACTGGGGACCGCCCGACGTGTCTCGACACAACGCATCGAGAAGGCGCTCGCTGCGCTCTGAGCCCCGCTCGGCCGGGAGCCTGCCGACGCCGTCGGCGCGACGGCTGCCCGCCGAGCCAGCGAACAGCCCGGACCTTCCCCGTGGTAGGTCCGGGCTGTCCTGCCTTGTGGGTCAGCCC
>JBOHDU010000077.1:0-3114 GCA_050700615.1 Nocardioidaceae bacterium | reverse complement strand
GCGGGTGAGTGGGTGAGTCGGCTCTGGGAGGGGGGAGCCGGCTCCCACTGCTCACATCCCAACGCCACCCGGCTCGGGTGCGGTCGGAGTACGTTCGGGCCTAGAGTGATGGCTGACCGAGCCGGCGGCCCACCTCACGCAGCGATGCCAGATCGTGTACGTCGGTCGCCAGCGCCGCCACGACGGCCGTCGGCACCAAGGGATGTGCCGCGGCGAACCGGCGCCGCAGGGTTCGCTCCCGGGAGATGCGGGACAGTCGCTCGGCATGCAGCCGAAGCATTCCCGCTGTCAGTGCGTCCTGCCCATCCAGCCGTTCGGCGCCGGCCACGGCTGCCTGTGTCGAGATCCCGGACGCCGCTGCGTCGGTGACGCGGTTCAGGACGAGCCCGGCGAGTGGCATCGACTCCTCGTCGAGCCGCTCGACGAAGAACGCCGCCTCGCGCAGCGCGTCCGGATCGGGAGAGGCCACCACCACGAAGGCGGTCTGCGGGTCCTTGAGGATCTGGTAGGTCTTCTCGGCCCGAGCCCGGAACCCACCGAAGAGCGTGTCGAATGCTGCCACGAACGTCTGCACGTCGCGCAGCATCTGGCCCCCGAGGATCCTGGCCACCGTGTTGGTGACCATCGACATCCCCAGTGAGAAGAGCCGCACCGGACCCCTGGCCGGTGCGAGCAACAGCTTGATCAGCCGGCCGTCGAGGAACGAGGAGAGCCGCTCCGGGGCATCCAGGAAGTCCAAGGCCGAGCGGGACGGGGGGGTGTCGACCACGATCAGATCCCATCGCCCGGTCCGCACAGCCTCCGCCTGGAGCTGGCTGAGCTTCTCCATCGCCATGTACTCCTGCGTGCCGGAAAACGAGCTCGAGAGCGCCTGGTAGAAGGGGTTGGCCAGGATCACCTGCGCCTTGTCGGGGGGAGCGTGCGCTTCGACGACTTCGTCGAACGTGCGTTTCATGTCGAGCATCATCGCCTGGAGGCTGCCACCGGCGGACTCGTCGACTCCCGCAACGGGTCGCGGAGTGTTGTCGAGGTCCGTCAAGCCCAGTGCCTGGGCGAGACGTCGTGCCGGGTCGATGGTGAGCACCACTACGCGTCGGCCACGCTCGGCGGCCCGCAATGCCAACGACGCGGATGTGGTCGTCTTGCCGACGCCACCGGAACCGCAGCACACGACGATGTGGATGTCCGGGTCGTCGATGAGGCCGTCGACGTCGAGGACGGGCACGTCGGAAAGCCGGCCCGCCAGGGAGCGCACCGAAGAGCCCTCGCTACGACCGAGCTTGGCCCGGGCACCTTGTTCCACCCGGGGTCGCCCCGCCATCAGAGGGCTCCGCTCGACGCCACATTCTCGGCGAGCGAGTACAGGTTGGCCAGGTCGACGCCGTCAGAGAGGTAGCCGAGTGAGATGATCGGCAGTCGGGTGTCCACGAGCCGGGACCGCTGTTGATGCTCGAGCGCAACCCGCTGGGCGTGCTCGCGCACCTCGTCGACGAGGCCCGCGACCATGCGGTCGTCGGGAGTCAACCCGGCCTCTTTGAGGCTGGTCGCGATCTTGCCGGCGTCGAGGAGTCCGCGCTGCGCCGCCTTCAGATCGCGCGGCCCGATCTGCGCAGCCCGAACCATGTTGACCACGAGCAGCCCCGTGTTGACGCCGATCCGCTGAAGCTCGTCCAAGCAGTCGAGCGTCTCCTGCACAGGCATCTCCTCGAGCGTCGTCACCAGGTGCACAACCGACTGTCGTGACTTCAACAGCCTCATGATCGAGTCGGCCTGGTTGCGGATCGGCCCGACCTTGGCGATCCCGGCGACCTCGGCGTTGACGTTGAGGACTCGGCCGATCCGACCCGTCGGCGGGCCGTCGAGCACAACCGCGTCATAGGTCGGTTTGGACTTCTCGCTGCGCCGGACCGCTTCGTAGACCTTCCCGATCAACACGACATCGCGGACTCCGGGCGCGACGGTGGTGGCGAAGTCGATGACGTCGAACCGGTCCAGCGCCTTTCCCGCCCGGCCGAGGCGATAGAACATGTCGAGGTACTCGAGAAGTGCTGCCTCGGCGTCGATCGCCAGTGCATCGACCGCACCACCCCCGACTCCGGCCGCTATACGTCGTTCGCCGTACGGAAGTGGCGCGATGTCGAACGCCGAGGCGATCCCCTGCCGACCCTCCACCTCGCAGAGCAGGATCCTCCTCCCGCTCGATGCGAGCGCCAACGCCAACGCGGCGGCGAGGGTGGTCTTCCCGGTGCCACCCTTCCCGGTGACGATGTGGAGGCGTGCTTCGGACATCGTGCTCACGGCGCCGAGCCTAGACGAATGCCCCCAACTGACCCCGTCAAGCGAGCGGAGAGGGGAGCGTCGAAGGCTCGGACCATGCAGTAGGTTGCGAGGAGGGTCGACTGACGGTCGACGGACGAGCTGGCCGCGATTCCCGCGATCCTGACGAGCGCACGAGGGAGTGGGCATGGACAAGGTTGTCGGCAGCGCCCAGGAGGCGGTCGCGGACGTGACAGACGGCTCGACGCTGGCTGTCGGAGGATTCGGGCTGTGCGGCGTCCCGAGTGTGCTGATCGCCGCGATCCTCGACGCGGGAGCGGCAGATCTCCAGGCGGTGTCCAACAACTGCGGTGTCGATGAGTGGGGCCTTGGCCTGCTGCTGCGGGCGAAGCGGATCCGCCGGATGATCGCGTCCTACGTCGGGGAGAACAAGGAGTTCGAGCGTCAGTTCCTCCACGGAGAGCTCGAGGTGGAGCTGACCCCGCAAGGCACGCTGGCCGAGCGGCTGCGCGCCGGCGGGTGCGGGATCCCGGCGTTCTTCACGGCCACCGGAGGCGGCACTCAGGTCGCCGAGGGTGGTTTGCCGTGGCGCTACGACGCCGACGGAAACGTGGTCTCGTCCAGCCCGCCCAAGGAGACCCGCGAGTTCGAGACTGGAGATGGCACCAAGACCTTCGTGCTGGAGCGGGCCATCGTCGCCGACTTCGGCTTGGTGCGGGCCTGGAAGGGGGACCGGCACGGCAACCTCGTCTTCCGGGACTCCGCCCGCAACTTCAACCCGTTGTGCGCCATGTCCGGCCGGGTGACCATCGCCGAGGTCGAGGAGCTGGTCGAGCC
>JBOHDU010000076.1:0-6346 GCA_050700615.1 Nocardioidaceae bacterium | reverse complement strand
AACCAGGCCGGGCTGCAGGACGTCGGTGAAGCCGTACTTGCTGATCAGCATGAACAGGGCCGATGCGAAGCCGACGACCGTGTAAGTCCGCACGCCCGCGGCCCGTTGCTTCAGCTCGCGCTCGAGCCCGATCAGGGCCGACAGCCCGAAGGCGATCCCGAACTCGGCGACCTGCGTCCAGCCCTGCCCGATGGGCTCACCGAACGCGGCCTGGACTGCCATCCCGCCAAACTAGTGGCGCGTCTGGCAAATGACTATCTTCGCGGCCGGCGAAGCCATCTCCTTGGGCCGCGAACACGGGGGCGCTGGTCTCAGTGCTCCATGATCGCGGTCACGCCCTGACCGCCGGCGGCACAGATCGAGATCACGCCTCGGCCGCTGCCCCGCTCGGCCAACAGCGCGGCCAGCGTCGCGACGATCCGCCCGCCGGTGGCTGCGAACGGGTGACCGGTGGCCAACGAGGAGCCGGCGACGTTGAGCCTGGATCGGTCGATGGCGCCGAGCGGTGCGTCGAGGCCGAGGCGCTCCTTGCAGAAGATCGGGTCCTCCCACGCCTTCAGGGTTGCCAGCACCTGCGAGGCGAACGCCTCGTGGATCTCGTAGAAGTCGAAGTCCTGCAACGCAAGCCCGGCTCGTGCCAGCATCCGCGGCATGGCGTACGCAGGAGCCATCAGCAGCCCCTCCGCTCCGTACACGTAGTCGACGGCCGCGGTCTCGTAGTTGGTGACGAAGGCGAGCACGGGCAGACCCCGCTGCTTGGCCCAGTCCTCCGACGCGAGCAGGACGGCCGCGGCACCGTCGCTTAGCGGGGTCGAGTTCCCGGCCGTCATGGTGGCGGTCGCACCCTTGCCGAAGACGGGCTTGAGGCCGGCGAGCTTGTCCAGCGTGGTATCCGGTCGGAGGTTCTCGTCACGCTCCAGGCCGAGATAGGGCTGCACGAGCCCGGCGAAGAAGTCGCGGTCGTAGGCCGCCGCCAGTCGCTGGTGCGACGCCAGGGCGAGCTCGTCCTGGGCCTCCCGCGATACCCCCCACTCGACCGCCGTCAGCGCCGCATGCTCACCCATCGAGAGATGGGTGCGCGGCTCGGCGTTGCGTGGGGTGGCGGGGAGGAGGTCCGCGGGCCGAACCTTGGTCAGCGCCCGCGCGCGACCTTGCAGCGTGGTTGCCCGGTTGGCCTCGAGCAGCGTGCGGCGAAGTTTGTCGTTGACCGCGATCGGGGCGTCCGACACGGTGTCAACGCCCCCGGCGATGCCGGCGTCGATCATGCCGAGGGCGATCTTGTTCGCCACCGCGATCGTCGCCTGGAGGCCGGTGTCGCACGCCTGTTGGACGTCGTACGCCGGTGTGTCGGCCGACAGACTCGAGCCCAACACCGCCTCACGCGTCAGGTTGAAGTCCCGGCTGTGCTTGAGCACCGCACCGGCCACCACCTCGCCGACCCGCTGTCCGCTCAGCTCGAAGCGTGCCGCCAGCCCGTCCAGCACGGCCGTGAGCATGTCTTGGTTCGCGGCCCGTGCGTAGGACGAGTTCGAGCGGGCGAAGGGGATCCGGACCCCGCCGACGACCGCGACGCGACGGCTTCGGGGCTGGGCTGAGGGCATGCCGACTCCTTGGGTGGTCCCACCCCGAACCGATATGGACCCTTGGTGACACCATGGTTACATTTGCCAGACCGCCGGGTCCTACGGATGGCGATGTCCACCACAAGGAGAGCACCGTGAGCGACCGCTATCAGCACCTGGCAGGCACTCCACTAGGTCAGCTCCTCGTCAAGACCCTCGGCCTTCCCAACCCGACAATGCTCGAACGCTACACCGCGGGCGACCCCGCCGTATGCGGCCCGATCCTCGTGGGGGGGAGCGGGCTCGCGCGCGACCCGGCCGCCCGCCAGATCACCGCCGCGGGTGGAGATCTCGTCACCGAGACGGCCGAAGGCCGCGTCACGGGACTGGTGTTCGACGCGACCGACCTCCGGTCGACCGACAGCCTGGTCGCTCTCCAGGAGTTCTTCACGCCGGTCATGAGGCGGTTCGAGCCGTGCGCCCGGATCGTCGTGCTGGGCGCCCCACCACAACTGGCCGACAACGCCGAGGAGCGAGTCGTCCGGCGCTCGCTCGAGGGCTTCACGCGATCGCTCGGCAAAGAGGTCGGACGCGGCGGCACCGTACAGCTCGTCTACGTCGACCCCGACGCGATCGACCGGCTCGCCTCGACCCTGGAGTTCCTGCTCTCCCCCAAGTCGGCGTACGTGTCCGGCCAGGTCGTGCGGATCGGGACCGACGTCGCCGCCCCCGCGTTCGATCCGGTGGAACGACTCCGCCCGCTCGCCGACCGGGTGGCACTGGTGACCGGCGCCGCGCGCGGCATCGGCGAGGCCATCGCCCGCACCCTGCACCGTGACGGCGCCGGCATCGTCGGCGTCGACGTCCCGCAGGCCGCGGGAGACCTGCACACCCTCATGACCGAGCTCGGCGGCGAGTCCGTGCTGCTCGACATCACCAGCGTCGACAGTCCGCAGCGCATCGCGCGAGCGCTCGCCAACCATCACGGCGGCGTCGACATCGTGGTCCACAACGCCGGCATCACGCGCGACAGGAAGCTCGCCAACATGTCCCGTGACGCCTGGACGTCGGTGCTCGAGGTGAACGTCGCGGCGCCGACGCGGATCACCCAGGAGCTCATCGAACAGGGGCTGGTCCGGGCCAACGGGCGCATCGTCGGTGTCGCGTCGATCGCGGGCATCGCCGGCAACCTGGGCCAGACCAACTACGCAACCTCGAAGGCCGGCGTGATCGGGCTCGTCGACGCCCTGCGCGCACCGGCCGCCCGACACGGGGTGACAGTCAACGCGGTGGCGCCCGGCTTCATCGAGACGGCGATGACCGCCAAGATCCCGGCGTTGGTCCGCGAGGTGGGTCGCCTGATGAACTCGATGAGCCAAGGTGGCCAACCCGTCGACGTGGCCGAGACGATCGCCTGGCTTGCCGATCCCCGCTCGTACGGCGTCACCGGCAACGTCGTCCGCGTGTGTGGTCAGAGCCTGCTGGGGGCGTGAGTGACGTGACCGTACGCGTGCTGACCCGTTCACCGTCGTTGCTGCCGCTGTACGCGCGAGCGCTCGCCTCCGGCGTGCCGGTCGTGTCGTCGTTGCCGGGCCTCCAACGACGACCCGCTGTGCCTGCCGGAGCCGGCGAGCTTGCGACGGTGGCGTTGGAGCGTCCCGGCGTCGCGATCGGCGCCGATCACCTGTCGGACTACCGCCAGGTCTGCGGGTTCGCCTTCCGGGAGTCGGTTCCGTCGACATACCCCCATGTGCTCGCCTTCCCCATGCATCTCGCGGTGCTGACCGACCCGGGCTTCCCGTTCGGAGCGATGGGTCTCGTGCACATCGCCAGCTCGATCAGCCAGCTGAAGCGCATCGATCCCGCTGACCGGATCGACCTGCACGTGCACGCGGCCGAGGTGGCCGCTCACCCGCGAGGGATACAAGTCACGCTGGTGTCGGAAGCTCGTGTCGACGGAGAGCTGGTGTGGCGGGACGACACGATGCTGCTGCACCGTGGGGGCGATGGGTCCGGCCTGGGGTCAGCGGCGCCCGTCGAGGGCCTTCCGGAGCAGGCCCCGCGAGGCTCGGTCACCTGGCGGCTGCCGGGCGGCCTGGGACGCCGCTACGCGTCGGTCTCGGGTGACCGCAACCCGATCCACCTGTACGACGTGACCGCGAAGATGTTCGGGTATCCCCGCCACATCGCCCATGGCATGTGGACGACCGCGCGGTGCCTGGCCGAGCTCGAGAACCGGCTTCCGCAGCGGTACGCCGTGTCCGTGGCCTTCAAGCGGCCGGTGCTCCTGCCCGGCGAGGTGACCTTCGGGATGCGCGAGGACGGCCACCGAGTCGAGTTCGCGGTCACGTCCGCCGATGGGTCGACCACCCATCTGCTCGGCAACGTCACCCCGCTCCCCTGACCATCACAACTTGGTCCCAGCGGCTCGCGGGAGCCAGGCGGCGGTGGGCGGGCGGGATGTCAGGAGAAGGTGTGGGAGGCGGCGACGGCGAGGGCGTCGACGCGGTCGTTCATCGGGTTACCCGAGTGACCCTTGACCCACCGGAACGTGACGTCCCCGCGCTCGTTGACCAGATCGACCAAGGGCTCCCACAGATCTCGGTTCGCCACCGGCTTCTTCGCCGAGGTCACCCAGCCCCTCCGCTGCCAGCCACGCCACCAGCCGTCCTTGAAGCAGTTCACGACATAGGTGGAGTCGCTGACGACCACAAGCGCGCCGGGCAGGGACCGCACGGCCTCGAGGGCCGCCCGGATCTCCATCCGCTGGTTGGTGGTGTCCGGCTCGCCGCCGGAGCCCTCCGGTCCGCCTTCGACCGCCCAGGCCCAGCCGCCGGGCCCCGGGTTACCGGAGCAGGCACCGTCGGTGTAGACCTCCGTGCTGCCTGGCGACCCGGCCGCGGCGGAGCCGGCCACGCCCAGCGTCGGCTCCCCCGAGTCTCGTGCATCGCACTCGGCATGGTTCCACTGCGTCGTGCTGCCGCGACCGCGATGGGCGATCTCCTCCCCTGGCGCGATGCCGCGACGGCAGATGGAGCAGGTGCCGGCGTACCGAGCCTTCATCAACTGCCTCCTGATCCGCCCACGACGCTGTCGTCGGGTCGAGCCTACGACGAGTCGACGGCGCGACGAGCAGGCTGGCGCGCGGCACCCTTGCGGGCGTGACAGTTAGGCTCCATGACATGCGACTACTGATCATCGGAGGCACTCGTTTCGTCGGCCGCGCCATGACGGTGGCGGCCCTGGAGGCGGGGCACGAGGTCGCGATCCTGCATCGCGGCCAGAGCGCCGACCCCGAGCTGGCAGACGCCGAGCAGCTCCCTGGTGACCGCGACCGCGACCTGTCGTCCCTTGACGGCCGCGAGTTCGACGCCACGATCGACGTGTGCGCCTACGTCCCGCGCCAGGTGAAGTCACTGCGGGAGGCGTTGGGCGAGCGCGGCGGGCACCATGTGTTCATCTCGACCATGTCGGTGTACGCCGACACCGACGAGCCGGGGCTCGGTGAGGACGCGCCGCTGGTTCGACTCGACGACCCGGCCACCGAAGAGGTCACCGGGGAGACCTATGGCGGCCTCAAGGTGCTCTGCGAGCAGGCAGCGCTCTCGTCCTACGGCGAGGACCACGTCACCGTCGTCAGGCCGACCTACGTCGTCGGGCCGCACGACCACACCGGTCGCTTCACCTGGTGGGTAAGGCGCATCGCGCACGGCGGCGAGGTGCTGGCGCCGGGACCCTACGACGCCCCGATGCAGGTCATCGACGCCCGCGACCAGGCCGCCTGGACGGTGCGGATGGCGGCCGAGCGCAAAACCGGCACGTTCAACAGCGTCTCCCCCACCCCCCCGTTCGGGTTCGGCGACCTGCTCGACGCCACGGTGCGCGCCGTCGGGCCAAGCGGGACGACGCTGACCTGGCCGGATCCCGACTGGCTGGTCGAGCAGGGCGAGGGCTACCAGTCGCTCCCGCTGTGGACCGAGGGCAGGCGCGAGTTCACCTTGGCCGCCGACCCGACCCGGGCGATCTCGGCCGGGCTGTCCCCGCGGCCGCTCGCCGAGACGATCTCCGATACCTGGTCATGGATCAGGCGGGACCAGCCGGCACTGGTGGCCGGCTGGGGCATCTCGACCGAGCACGAGGCTGCGCTGCTCACGAGCTGGCGCGCCCGCTGATCGCTGGTCCGCCACCACCCGCTCGGGTCACCTGACTCCGCCCGGGTCGTCCGATCGGGCTAGTAGCACTAGCACGTTCGGGTGGAATCGCGGGTCCACCGCCGCTACTGGTCAGTACTGTCGGCGCCGGGGCCTAATGTGCGATCTGTCGAGCTTGAAACTTGCACCGGCCCGGCCAGGAGCCTCCGATCCAGTCCGATCGCCTCCCGGGGTCATAGGCGACCCAGGATCACTCATCCGCACCACGTGCATGAACGACGCACGCCTTCGGCGTGCGCACGAAAGAGGTCATACCCCCATGAAGTTCCTCAACAGCAAGGTTATCGCGGTCATCGGCGGCGCCGCGGCCATCGCCACGATCGGCGCCACCGGCGCTGTCGCGTCCGGCCTGATCACGTCCGCCCAGATCAAGGACGGCACCATCCAGAGCCGAGACATCCACACCGGCGCGGTCTGGACCCGCAACATCCACAACGGCACGATCATTGCCAAGGACATGAACCCGAGCCTGTACGCCCAGCTCAAGGGGGTTGGTCCTCAGGGTCCTCAGGGTCCGCAAGGTCCGCAAGGGGTTCCCGGCGCTGACGCCTCCTACAAGGGCTCGAACTGGGG
>JBOHDU010000075.1:0-6495 GCA_050700615.1 Nocardioidaceae bacterium | reverse complement strand
ACATGGCATCGATCCAGCTCGACACCTACAGTGAGCTGGCTCGCCTCGTGGTGCCTCGCATGCTGGCGATCAAGCTGCCCACGCGCTACTACCAGCAGGGACAGGGCGTGCTGCGCAAGTGGAACTTCCACATGGCCGCCGACTCGGCCGCCGCGGCGTACTTCAACGTGTTCTGGCGCAACCTGCTCAGGCTGACCTTCGACGACCAGCTTCCGGAGCAGACCTGGCCGACGGGTGGATCGCGCTGGTGGGTCGTCATGCTGCAGCTTCTCAAGCAGCCGGACAACAAGTTCTGGGACAACGTGAATACACCGAAGCGCCGCGAAACCCGCGACGACATCATCCGTCAGGCCATGGTGGACGCCCGTGACGAGCTGACAAGCACGATGTCGCGCAACCCGCACGACTGGCGCTGGGGTGCGCTCCACCAGCTCCAGCTGCGCAACTCGACACTCGGCTCGAGCAGTTCGCCGCTGGCCTTCCTCTTCAACCGTGGCGGCTACGACGTGGGGGGCGGGCCGTCGATCGTCGACGCCAACTCGTGGGATGCCAGCAAGGACAACTACGACGTGACGGTGGCGCCGTCGATGCGGATGATCATCCCGATGAACGACCTCAACGCGGCCAGATGGATCGATCTCACCGGGGAGTCCGGGCACGCGTTCGACTCCCACTACACCGATCAGACCAACCTGTGGGTCGATGGGAAGACACTGCCCTGGTTGTTCAGCAAGCCGGCGGTGGAGAAGGCCGCGGCCGACGTGCTGACCCTCAAGCCGAGGCACACCTCATGACGACTCGCGCGCGCCGGCGAGCGTCTGGGTAGGGGTGATGACGAAATCGACCGGCTGGTCATGCGGCTGCGCCGGTACGGATTCGAGCAGCTCCCCGTCGTAGAGCAGCAGGCAGGTGGTCGTGTGGGCGGTGAGTCGGAACAGGACCCGATCGTAGGAGCCGCCACCACGCCCAAGCCGGTGCCCCGATCTGTCGGCGGCCAGACCTGGACAGACCACGAGGTCGGCAGCCTGGACCGCACCCCGGCCGAGTGCCGGGCCAGCAGGCTCGATGAGCCCGAACCGGCCGCGGCGCCAGGCACCGGGCTCGTAGCCGGCCCAGTCGAGGTCGAGGTCGTCGCGAAGGACCGGCAGGATCACCTTCACGCCACGATCGTGAAGGGCGTCGATCAGCGGCTCGGTGCCCGGCTCGGTTCCCGTCGAGACGTACGCCGCCACCAGACTCGCCGAACCAGCGACGGCGGCAATCCGGTCGTCGAGCAGGGGGAGGGCGCAAACACGGTCGCGGACGGCCACGGCCGCAAGCGCCCGCATCTCGGTCGTCAGGAGCTCCCGAGCGGCCAGAGTTGCCGAGCGCAGCGCCTGCTTCGTCGCACCGCGGTCCTCGTGTGACCCGGCGCTCTGGCCCGACGCGCCCGACTGCGGCCTGCTCACGCCGGTCACTGTATCGCCGGCGAGGCACCGCCTGGGCCCGGCAGACCTCGGACGAATGTGCGGTCGTGACCACGAGCACAGCTCGCATAGCATGCCTGGCATGAACGACGACGGGCTGCAGGCGGCCCAGGACAAGATGCAGGCCGCGGGAGTGCGCCCGGTCGCGATCACGGTCTTCAGCCACTACTACGGCCAGCTCAAGAGCGGCGCCACGGGGATCATTCCCGAGTCGACAGTCGCCCCACTCGAGTCGCCCCCCGCGCTGACGGATGTGGAGCTCGAGCCGCGAGCGGCCAGAGAGGCTCTCGATCGCACCGCCGTGATCAAGCTCAATGGCGGCCTCGGCACGTCGATGGGCATGCAGCGAGCCAAGTCGCTCCTCCAGGTTCGCGACGGGCTGAGCTTCCTGGACGTCATCGTGCGGCAGACCCTCGCCATCCGGCGTACTTGCGGGGTCCGGCTGCCGGTGATGTTCATGGACTCGTTCCGCACCCGTGACGACACGTTGGCCGCGCTGTCGCAGTACGACGGCCTCGGTGTCGACGGCCTTGCTCCCGACTTCCTCCAGAGCCTGGAGCCCAAGCTCCGCGCCGACGACCTGATTCCCGTGGAGTGGCCCCCGGACCCCGACCTCGAGTGGTGCCCACCGGGCCACGGCGATCTCTACCCGGCCCTCGATGCCTCGGGGGTGCTGTCGGCGCTGCTCGAGGCGGGCTACCGCTATGCGTTCGTGTCCAACGCCGACAACCTGGGCGCCGTCGCCGACGCGCGGGTGGCGGGCTGGTTCGCGTCGACGGGGTCGCCGTTCGCCGTCGAGGTGTGTCGCCGCACGCCCGCAGACCGCAAGGGTGGTCATCTGGCGGTACGCCGAAGCGACGGGCAGCTCGTCTTGCGCGAGACGGCTCAGACCGCTCTCGACGATCTCGAGGCTCTGGGCGACATCACCCGGCACCGTTACTTCAACACCAACAACCTCTGGGTGGACCTGCGCGAGCTCGAGTCCGCCTTGGCGGCGCGCCACGGCGTGCTCGGGCTGCCGCTGATCCGCAACGACAAGACCGTCGACCCCACCGACCCGGCATCACCCGAGGTTGTGCAGATCGAGACAGCGATGGGTGCAGCGGTCGAGGTCTTTCGTGGCTCGGTCGCGTTGGAGGTGGGTCGGTCCAGGTTCCTGCCGGTCAAGACGACGAACGACCTTCTCGTCATGCGTTCGGACGCCTACGAGCTCGACGACGACTTCTCGTTGCACCTGGCGGCGAGCCGGACCGACGCGCCGTACGTGGACCTCGACAGCAGGTACTACAAGGTGATGGCCGACTTCGACCGTCGCTTCCCGGCCGGTCCGCCGTCGCTGGTCGACGCGACCTCGATGCGAGTCGAGGGGGACTGGACTTTCGGTAGGGACGTGCGGGTGCTGGGCGAGGCCGTGGTGGAGGCCACCGGCTCGCCCGGCTCCGTGGCCGACGGATCCGACCTCGGCACGCCTCCCGGGCAAGCCGCGAAGTCGGCCGACGGCCTCGGCCGCAAGGACATGCTGGGCGGCTGAGTCGGTGGCGGCCGGGCGTTAGGGTGGGCTGACAGTCCCGAGACGGGTCAGACCCGCGTGTCCCCGACATGAGAGCCAATTCTCTATGCGCAGTGTTGACGAGCACCTCAGCAAGATCATGGACCTGGTCAAGCCGCTGCCGCCTTACGAGCAGCCCTTGCTCGAGGCCCTGGGGCTGCCGATCTGCGAGGACATCGTCGCGACCACGGATCTGCCGAGCTTCGACAACTCGGCGATGGACGGCTACGCCTGTCGGCTCGACGACGTGAGCGACGCGTCGCGCGACACTCCCGTGCAGCTACCGGTGGTGGGCGAGTCGGCGGCGGGGCAGGCCAAGGCCTATGCCTTGTCTCGGGGTCAGGCCGTCAAGATCATGACCGGCGCCCCGATGCCGTCCGGCGCCGACGTCGTGATCCCCGTGGAGTGGACCGACGGTGGTCGCGCGACCGTGTCGATCGTGCAGGCGCCGGCGCCGGGACAGCATGTGAGGGCGCGGGGAGAGGACGTGCGCGCGGGCGATCTGCTGCTCGAGGAGGGCACGGTCCTCGGACCGCGGCAGGCTGCCGTCATCGCGGCCACCGGATTCGGCCGGGTCAAGGCTCGTCCGCGGCCGCGAGTGGTGGTCATCTCCACCGGGAGTGAGCTGCGGGAGCCAGGGACTCGGCTTGCATTCGACTCGATCTACGACGCCAACTCATTCTCACTGGCGGCCGCCGCCCTCCAGGCCGATGCGATCGCCTACCGCGTCGGCATTGTCTCCGACGATCCGCAGGAGCTGACCGACACCTTGTCGGACCAGCTCGTGCGGGCCGACGTGGTCGTCACGAGCGGCGGGGTCAGCAAGGGTGACTACGACGTCGTCAAGGACGTGCTCGGCCGTCTCGGCACCGTGGAGTTCGCCGAGGTCGCGATGCAGCCCGGCAAGCCGCAGGGATTCGGCACCATCGGCGAGGACTCGACCCCGATCTTCACGTTGCCGGGCAACCCGGTGTCGTCCTACATCTCCTTCGAGGTGTTCGTGCTTCCCGCCCTCCGGCGGATGATGGGCAAGCTTCCCTACCGCCGGCCGCTGGTCCGGGCCACCTGTACCGCGGGCTTCGGCTCGATACGAGGTCGACGGCAGTACGTCCGTGCGCTGTTGGAGGTCACCGCCCGCGGCGCCCAGGTGACGCCGGTCGGAGGGCACGGCTCGCATCTGATCGGCAGCCTGGCGAAGTCCAACAGCCTGATCGTCATCAAGGAGGCCAGCACCGACATCGAGCAGGGCAGCGAGGTCGACGTGATGGCGCTGGACCGGAGCTTCTGATGTCCTCCGGCCCACCGCCTGAGGGCACGGGCGCCGGTGCCGGTGGCCCAGCTCGTGTTGGCCTGACCCACGTTGACAGCACCGGATCGGCTCGGATGGTCGACGTGTCGGCCAAGGACGTGACGGTGCGCGAGGCAGTCGCAGCCGGCCGCGTGCTGGTCACCCCTCAGGTTGTCGCCCTGCTTCGTGGCGAAGGCGTGCCGAAGGGCGATGCTCTCGGCGTGGCCCGAGTTGCCGGCATCATGGCCGCGAAGCGGACCCCCGACCTGATCCCGCTGTGCCATCCGATCGCGCTGAGCGGCGTGGTCGTCGACGTCTCCGTCGCCGACGACGCCGTGGAGCTCACCGCCAAGATCAGAACGGCCGACCGCACTGGCGTGGAGATGGAAGCCCTCACGGCCGTCAGCGTCGCCGGGCTCACCATCATCGACATGGTCAAGGCCGTCGACAAGGGCGCTGTCATCACCGACGTGCGAATCGTGCGCAAGTCCGGTGGGCGCAGCGGTGTCTGGACTCGGCCCGATGAGGAGGACAGGGGTGTTGAGCGACCGTAGGGCCGTGGTCATCTCGGTCTCGAACCGGGCCGCCGCGGGGGTGTACGCCGACACGACCGGCCCGCGCATCGTCTCCGCCCTCGAAGCCCTGGGCTTCGGCGCGGTCGAAGCCGCGGTCGTGCCCGACGGTGTTCCGGTGCGCAGTGCCTTGGAGAGAGCGGTGGCCGGCGCCGCCGATCTCGTGGTCACGACGGGTGGCACCGGCGTTACCCCCACCGACCGCACGCCGGAGATGACCCGTGCGGTGCTCGATCGCGAGATCCCGGGCATCGCCGAGGCGATCCGGGCCTACGGCGTGGGCAAGGGCATCGCCACCGCGGCACTGTCGCGCGGGTTGGCGGGCACAGCGGGTACGACGCTCGTCGTCAACCTGCCGGGGTCGCCCGGCGGAGTGAAGGACGGGCTGGCCGTTCTGACGCCGATCCTCGAGCACGTGCTGGATCAGATCAACGGCGGCGACCACGTCCGCTCGACCGAGGAGCGCTCCCCCTGACCCGCGGGTGGCCGGTGCGGCTGTCCTCGGGGCGTGTCGGTCTGCGGCCGATCGTGATGCGCGACGCCCAGCGCTGGGCCTCCTTGCGCCGGGAGAACCTGGAGTGGCTGGCTCCCTGGGAGGCGACTCGCCCGCCCGAGTCCGAGGGTAGCGGCGCCGGCTACCGCACCATGACGCGCGACCTGATCCGGCAGGCGCGCGAGGGTCGGGCGCTGCCGTTCGTGGTGACCTTCGACGGAGTGCTCGTGGGTCAGGTGACTGTCTCGGGCGTCACCTGGGGCTCGGCGAGGTGGGCCCAGATGGGCTACTGGATCGACAAGGGTCACGCCGGACGAGGCATCATCCCGACAGCTGTGGCGCTTGCCTGCGACCACTGCCTGCTGACCATGGACCTGCACCGGATCGAGATCGCGATCCGCCCCGAGAACGTGGCCAGCCTTCGGGTGGTCGAGAAGCTCGGCTTCACCCAGATCGGCGTGGCTCCCCGCTACCTGCACATCGACGGGATGTGGCGCACCCACGTGTTGTTCGCGCTGACGGCGGAAGAGGTTCCGCAGGGAGTGCTTGTGCGTCTTCGCCAATCCCGCTCGTCGTAGCAGGGGTTCCACCGCCATCACACGAGCCACATAATTCTCATGCGACACACCGCCGGTGCTGCGTGGCGATCGTGGGGGCCGGCCATACGGTCGTACATGTGGGTTTGACCGGAGTTATCTACGCAGCGATCGTCGTGGCTTGGGCGGCCTACCTCGTGCCGCTGGCGCTCCGGCGGCACGAGGAATCTTCTCGGTCCCGGTCGATCGAGCGATTCTCCTCCGCGATGCACGTGTTGGCCCGGCGTCGCCCGTCCGGCGCATCGGCCGGCCGGATGGTCGTCACCCCTGCCCGCGTGTCCGAGCGGCTCGTCGGACCGAGCCTGAAGCCAGCCCCCGAGACGCCCGTTCCGGTCACCCCAATGGTGCCCAGGCCAACGCGCGCGGCGCTTCGAGCAGCGGCGGCACGCCGCCGCAGGGTGCTGACGCTCTTGCTGGCGCTGGCACTCGTGACCGTGGTGGTTGCCGTGGTGGGTGTCGGTCCGCTGTGGTCAGCGGGCATCCCGGTAGGACTAGTGGCGGCGTTCCTGATCATCGCGCGGACCTCTGTGC
>JBOHDU010000074.1:0-18518 GCA_050700615.1 Nocardioidaceae bacterium | reverse complement strand
GTGACCGAGGACTTGCCCACCCCGCCCTTGCCGGAGGCTACGGCGAGCACCTGCGTCAGTGAGTCGGGACGCGCGAACGGGACCTCCTTGACCGGCTTCCCGCCCCGCAGCGTCGTCTGCAACCTTTGGCGCTGCTCCGTCGACATCACGCCGAGATCGAGGTGTACGCCGGAGACCCCTGGCACCGTCTGCACGGCGGCCTTGACATCGCGCGTGATGGTGTCCTTCATCGGGCAGCCCGCGACGGTCAGCAAGACCGTGAGCGCCACGCCGCCGTCGTCGTCGACGGTCAAATCGCGCACCATGTCCAGGTCGGTGATCGGCCGGCGGATCTCGGGGTCGTTGACGGTCGCCAGCGCCGCCATGACCTGCTCGACCAAGGGGGGGCTCATGCCTCCAGGCTACGGGGTGCAGAGCGCTCGACAGAATCGTGGTCGGCTCCGGGCCGGGTGCGATCCTCGATCTCGGCAAGCAGGTTGCGCAGCTCCGATCGCAGGAAGTCTCGGGTGGCGACCTCACCCATCCCGATCCGGAGCGAGGCGACCTCACGGGCGAGGAACTCCATGTCAGCGTGGGCGCGCACATCGCCCTCGCGGTCCTGCTCCGCGACCACTCGATCGCGCGCCTCTTGGCGGTTCTGAGCGAGCAGGATCAGGGGCGCGGCGTACGACGCCTGCGTGGAGAAGAACAGGTTGAGCAGGATGAACGGGTAGGGGTCCCACTGGAGGCCGTAGATCCCGATCAGGTTGAGCGCGATCCAGACGATCACGAAGCACGTCATGTAGATGAGGAAGTTCGCCGTCCCCATGAACCGCGCGAACGTCTCCGCGAACCTCCCGAACGTCTCCGGGTCGTAGTGCGGGCGCGGCACGTGGACCCGCCGCGTGTCCCTCGGCAGGTCGAGCCGTGACGCCTGGGCCCGTGACCTGCGGCCCGTCTGCCGGCGCTCGTCGTCGCGAACGTCGTCGCGACTCATCCTTGGCCCCTGGTGGCGAGGTGGGTCTGCTCGCGCCAGTTCTCCGGCAGCAGGTGGTCGAGAACGTCGTCGATCGAGACCGCCCCCAGCAGATGACCTGTCTCGTCGACCACCGGGCTGGCCACCAGGTTGTAGACCGCCAGCAGCCGGCTGACCTCCTCCAGCGGTACGTCGACCCGCAGCGGCTCGATGTCGTTGTCCACGACTGCCGAGACGAGGGTCGAGGGTGGCTCGCGCAGCAACCGCTGGAAGTGCGCCACGCCGAGGAACTTCCCGGTCGGCGTCTCCAGCGGCGCCCGGCACACGTAGACCATCGCTGCCAGGGATGGGCTCAGCTCCGGGTTGCGGATGAGGGCGAGGGCGTCGGCGACGGTGGCATCCGGCGGGAGGATGACCGGCTCAGTGGTCATCAGCCCTCCGGCCGTGTGCTCCTCGTAGGACAGCAGTCGTCGAACGTCCTCGGCCTCAGAAGGCTCCATCAGCGCCAGCAGCTTTTCGGCGATGTCGTGCGGTAGCTCGGCGATCAGGTCTGCCGCGTCGTCGGGGGACATCTCCTCGAGCACGTCGGCGGCCCGCTCGGACTCGAGCTGACCGAGGATCTGCACCTGGTCGTCCTCGGGCAGCTCCTCCAGCACGTCGGCGAGGCGCTCGTCGTCGAGAGCTGCCGCGATCTCGCCACGCCGCTTCGGTGACAGCTCGTGGATCGCGCTGGCCAGATCGGCGGGTCGCATCGTGTCGAGCGCGGCCAGCAGGTGGGTCGCGCCCTGGCTGACGTCAGCATCGGTGAGCCCGGACACCTCCGACCAGTCGAGGATCTGCGTCTGCGCTCGCCGACGACCGAATCGCTTCGACCCGTGCTGGACGGCAACGCCGGCCAGCTGCCAGTCGCGGGTGCGGGTCTGCTCCATGGCGATGTCGAAGACCGTAGCCTTGGCCCCGGTCTCCTTGATCGTGACCGTACGGTCGAGTAGCTCACCGAGCACGAGGGTCTCCCGGCTGCGTTGCTCGAAGCGCCGCATGTTGACCAAGCCCGTGGTGATGACCTGGCCGGAGTCGACGCTGGTCACCCGCGTCATCGGCACGAAGATCCGACGCCGGCCAAGCACCTCGACCAGGATGCCGAGCACCCGTGGCGGTCGGGTCCCGGTGTGCAGCGTCACCACGACGTCACGAACCTTGCCCACCTGATCCCCGTTGGGGTCGTAGACGAACAGGCCCGCGAGACGAGCGATGAAGACTCGGGTCGGCGCGGTGCTCACGCCGGAAAGGTTACCGGTGTGGCTCGTTCAGGACGCCGCTCCGGCGCGCGACGCGGCCGGTCATTGCTGCCGCGGTGCTGCGCCGCGGCCGGCCGTGCAGCGCCTCCGCACGTCAGGACAAGGGTCGACCGTGGTGGCCACGACGGTGCAGCACCTTGGGGCGCCAACGTGCTGTGGTCGCCACCGAGTCGACCGGCGCTTGGCGGTGACTCGCATCGTCGTAGGACCCGGGCTGCTCGTAGACCTGCCCGTTCGGCTCGAACCGATAGATCGTCACGTCCAGCGAGTCGGCCCACATCGCGGGCGCCTCGTGCGCGGAGGGAAGATTCAGCCGCGCCTTGGCCAGTGCCTCGGTTGCAGGGGGCCAGTCGACGTCGGGCGGTCGTACCCGTGATGCGGTCGCCCCGAACGTGATCAGCCGGTGCTGGTTGTCCTTGCTGCGGGCGAGGACCGTGATCGGCTCCCCGTCGGCGAGCTCGGGGTCGGGCTGCTCGCGGGTCCCGGTGAGCAGGTAGCCGACGCCGTCGAGCCACACGTGCCAGAAGGGGTGGCCGATCGGACGGGTCGCCGCGCGCGTCTGCACCCAGATCAGCCACGACTTCCTCATCGCCTCGTCGATCAGCGCCTGTGTTGCGAGGTCGTCGGCCACGTCACGAAGCGTGCCACACCGACCGTCGCGACGACAGGTCTGCGCCCGCTCATCGGACGGCGCCGCACCTCAACGACGCCCGGTTGCGTCAAGATGTCGGCGTGGACAAGGCGAGCCGGAGTCTCAGCGCGGCGCAGATGGTGATCCTCGCCGCTGGCGTACTTGGTGCCGCGTCCTCGGGGCCGCTGATGGCCGCCGCGACGGCTGTTCCGGCGTTGGCGATGTCGTTTTGGCGTACGGCGCTTGGCGCCCTCGCCGTCGCGCCTGTCAGCCTGGTTCGCCGGCGTGGAGAGCTGACGCACCTCAGCCGGCGAGACCTGTCGCGCATCGGTCTCAGCGGGTTGATGCTCGCAGGTCATTTCGCCGCCTGGGTCTCGGCGCTGAAGCTCACCTCGGTCGCCTCCGCGACGGCGTTGGTGAGTCTGCAGGCGGCCTGGGTGGTGCTGCTCAGCCGGCTGGCGGGTTTCCCCATCACATCGCGTGTCTGGGCAGGACTCGCGTTCGCCTTCGCGGGCGTGATGGTCGTGTCCGGTGTCGACCTGACCGTGTCGAGGCAGGCGTTGGCGGGAGACCTGCTGGCGCTGGTGGGCGGGCTCTTCGGTGCTGTCTACGTCGTGGTGGGCAGCCGGCTGCGCCGTGTCACCAGCACGCCGACCTACGCAGTTGCCTGCTACGGCGTCAGCGCCTGCGTGCTGTTGGTGGCGTCGTTGCTCGGGGGTGTCCGGCTGTCCGGGTTCTCAGCCCACAGCTGGCTGCTGATCGTCGGGGTCAGTCTCAGCGCCCAACTGGTCGGCCACACCGCCATGAACTTCCTGCTGGCGCGGGTCTCGGCGACAGTCGTGTCCCTGGCCTTGCTGCTCGAGGTCCCCGGCGCATCCTTGCTCGCCGCTGCGTTCTTGCATCAGTCCCCGCCCGTGGCGGTGTACGCCGGGCTGGCGCTGGTCTGCGTCGGCCTCGCGGCCGTCGTCCGATCGCGGACGGTCACCTACGTCGAGGCGCCGCTCGACTGACAGCGTGCCACCACTAGGCTCGGGCGCAGTCCGGACCCCGAGGTCGAGGAAGTGGCATGGCTGAGACTCTTCGTTCGCGGCGATCGTGCCTGGCCGTACCGGGTTCGAACCCGCGGTTCCTGGAGAAGGCCAAGGGCCTCGATGCCGACCAGGTGTTCCTCGATCTCGAGGACTCCGTGGCGCCGATCGCCAAACCACAGGCGCGCGGCAACATCGTCGCTGCCCTCAACGGCGGCGGGTGGGGCGACAAGATCCGTGTTGTGCGGGTCAACGACTGGACGACGCAGTGGACCTACCGCGACGTCACTGAGGTCGTCGAAGGTGCCGGTGCAGACCTCGACTGCATCATGTTGCCGAAGGCGCAGACCGCTGAGCACGTCGTGGCGCTCGACCTGCTGCTCTCCCAGATCGAACGAGCCAACGGACTGGAGCCCGGCCGAATCGGGATCGAGGTGCAGATCGAGAACGCGCTGGGCCTCATCAACGTCGACGCCATCGCAGCCGCGAGCCCGCGGGTCGAGGCAGTCATCTTCGGCCCTGCGGACTTCATGGCGTCGATCAACATGAAGTCGCTCGTGGTCGGCGAGCAGCCCCCCGGTTACGACGTCGGCGATGCCTACCACTACATCCTGATGCGGATCTTGATGGCCGCCCGGGCCCACGACGTGCACGCGATCGACGGCCCTTACCTTCAGATCAAGGATGCCGAGGGGTTCAAACGCGTGGCCGCACGAAGCGCAGCGCTCGGCTTCGACGGCAAGTGGGTCCTGCATCCCGATCAGATCGAAGCGGCGAACGACATCTACTCCCCGAGGCAGCGCGACTACGACCACGCGGAGAACATCCTCGCCGCCTATGGGTACTACACCTCTGCGGCCGGCGGAGCGACCGGAGCCGTGATGCTGGGTGACGAGATGATAGACGAAGCCTCCCGAAAGATGGCGCTCGTCGTCGCTGCAAAGGGACGGGCAGCCGGCATGAGCCGCACCGACGTGTGGTCGCCTCCTGAACCCTGACGACGCCAGTGCGCGGATGTCGAACGTCCCGAGCCGGGGGCGAGGGTCAGTGACGACGACAGCGATCTCGGGCGCGACTATTGGGTACGCTGCGGTTTGCCGGTCGACGCATGCAACTCCTCGAGGAAGGCAGCTATGGGTCGCCTCTGTGAAACACCAGGGCTCACCGACGTCCAATCGGAGATCTTGAAGACGGTCCGCGGCTTCGTGGACAAGGAGGTGCTGCCGGTAGCCACCTCCCTCGAGCACGACGACCGCTACCCGACCGACATCGTCGAGGGCATGAAGCAGCTCGGGCTGTTCGGCCTGACTGTCCCCGAGGAGTACGGCGGGCTGGGCGAGTCGCTGTTGACCTACGCACTCGTCGTCGAGGAGATCTCCCGCGGCTGGATGAGCTTGTCGGGGATCGTCAACACGCACTTCATCGTGGCGCACATGCTCAAGCAGCACGGCACCGACGGGCAGCGGCAGCGCTACCTGCCGAAGATGGCGACCGGGGAGATCCGTGGGGCGTTCTCGATGTCCGAGCCGGGTTGCGGTTCCGACGTGGCGGCCATCAAGACCAAGGCGACGCAGCAGAGCGACTCGTCGTACGTCGTCAACGGCCAGAAGATGTGGCTCACCAACGGCGGCTCCTCGAACCTGGTGGCCGTTCTCGTCAAGACCGACACCGGCGCGGACTCGGTCTACAAGAACATGACCACCTTCCTGGTCGACAAGCCAGCCGGCTTCGGCGAGGTTCAGCCCGGCCTGACCGTCCCCGGCAAGATCGACAAGATGGGATACAAGGGGGTCGACACCACCGAGCTCGTCTTCGACGGCTTCCGGATCGCCGCCGAGCAGATCCTCGGCGGCGACCCCGGACGTGGCTTCTACCAGATGATGGACGGCGTGGAGGTCGGGCGCGTCAACGTCGCCGCGCGCGGCTGCGGAGTAGCGCTGCGCGCGTTCGAGCTGGGCGTCGCCTACGCGCAGCAGCGGGAGACGTTCGGCAAGCCGATCGCCGAGCACCAAGCGGTGCTCTTCCGGCTGGCCGAGATGGGCACCAAGGTCGAGACCGCGCATCAGATGATGCTTCGCGCGGCCCGCACCAAGGACTCCGGTCAACGCAACGATCTCGAGGCCGGGATGGCGAAGTACCTCGCGTCGGAGTACTGCGCGCAGGTCGTCGAGGACTCGTTCAGGATCCATGGCGGCTACGGCTTCTCCAAGGAGTACGAGATCGAGCGCCTGTATCGCGAGGCGCCGATGCTGCTGATCGGCGAGGGCACGGCTGACATCCAGCGGATGATCATCGGCCGCCGGCTGCTTGAGGACTACAAGCTGCGCTGAGCACCCGGCCCCGACCGCGTGTGGTGGAGCGGCGGACCCATGCCCGGGTGCGGCCACTGGCCGCGGCTTTGTGCAGGTGCGACGATAGAGGGACCAGCGCTTGTGAGGAGACAGCGATGCCCCTGCCGATGCCGGAGATTCCGCGCGGACTGCCGCTCGCGACCTACCCGACCTACGCCAAGGCTCAAGAGGCGGTGGACTACCTGTCCGACCGGGAGTTCCCGGTGCAGAACGTCGCGATCGTTGGCAGCGACTTGCGCCTGGTCGAGCAGGTGACGGGTCGTCTCACCCGCGGCCGGCTGGTTGGGGCGGGCGCGATGACCGGCGCCATGTGGGGCTTCTTCATGGGCGTTCTGGTGATGCTGTTCAGCGCTTCGAAGGCGTCGATTCTGGTGCCGATCATCGCAGCGCTGATCGGTGCCGCGGTCGGCGCGGTCTCCGGCGTCCTCGGCTATGCGGCGACCGGTGGCAAGCGTGACTTCACCTCACGGTCGGGCGTGGTGGCGACGTCGTACGAGCTGGTCTGTCAGCCCAAGGTCGCCGAGGAGGCGCGCAACCTGCTCGGCCACCTGGCGCTGCGCGACGGCTGAGTCCGAGCTCCGCTCGGGGCCTAGGAGGTCAAAGGAGACGCATCCCACGCCGGGTCGGCGTCCACCGGGAGCAGCGGCTGCGCCACGATGGGCGGAGCCACGTCGTCGGCAGGAGGCAATATGCAGTTCGGACGCAGCTACGAGGAGTTCGAGGTCGGCGCGACCTACAAGCACTGGCCCGGCAAGACGGTGACCGAGTACGACGACCATCTTTTCTGCCTGCTCACCATGAACCACCACCCGCTGCACCTCGACGCCAACTATGCCGAGCAGACCACCGACTTCGGCAAGAACGTCGTCGTTGGCAACTACGTCTACTCGCTGTTGCTGGGCATGAGCGTGCCCGACGTCTCGGGGAAGGCGATCGCCAACCTCGAGATCGAGTCTCTGCGGCACGTTGCGCCGACCTTCCACGGCGACACGATCTATGGCGAGACGACAGTGCTCGACAAGTGGGAGAGCAAGTCGCGGCCGGACCGTGGCATCGTGCATGTCGAGACCGTCGGCTACAACCAGGACGGAATGATCGTGTGCACGTTCCGCCGCAAGGTGATGGTGCCCAAAGACAGCTACCTCGAGGCGCGCGGAGGTGAGCAGCCGGGTCGCCCGACGCCAGTCGCCGGCGACTGACCATGAGCCGGCCGTCGTGCGTGCCGTGACCCAGGCCGCCAGCTTTCCCGTCCTCTCCTGACCCTCACGTGGATCCTCGGCGGATTGCTGCGAACCGGTGGAGGGTCAACCTGGCCGCTAGGCTCGCGGCGTGAACAGTGGAAGGGCGGTCGTCGAGGAGGAGAAGCCGGAGCAGGAGGAGCCGGAGCAGGAGGTCTGGCTCATCAGGCACGGTGAGACTGAGTGGAGCAGATCCGGGCAGCACACCGGCGTCACCGACATCCCCCTGACGCCCCTCGGGGAGCAGGCGGCCCGCTCGCTTCGGGGCCTGCTCACGAGCACGCCGTTCGACATGGTGCTCTCGAGCCCTCGCCGCCGCGCGCGGCGCACGGCGGAGCTGGCCGGGTTCGCGTCATTCCAGATCGACGATGACCTGGTTGAGTGGGACTACGGCGACTACGAGGGCAGGACGCGAGCCGAGATCCAGCAGACCAGGCCGGACTGGTCGATCTGGACCGACGGGGCGCCGAGCGGCGAGACACCGGAAGAGGTGTCTAAACGCGTGGACCGGGTGGTGGGCCGGTGCCGCGATGTGGACGGAAGGGTGCTGCTGTTCGCACACGGCCATATCCTGCGGTGTCTGGCGGCGCGATGGATCGACCAGGAGATCACGATCGGTGCGCACCTCCCCCTCGATACGGCGAAGGTCAGCGTCCTCGGCTACGACCGCGGCACACCCACCCTCGACCGCTGGAACGCCGACTCCTGAGCCGGGCTGGGCGGTCGTGGCCGAGGGTCAGGACCGCAGATCCGTCTCGTCCGCGAGCCGGGTCCAGACTCGCCAAGCGCGGAGGGTCTCGACCAGGCCGGGTGAGCACTCCAGCGTTTCGAGCTCGGCTTCGCTCACCCAGCGCGCGTCGGCCGCATCGTCGCCGGCGACCAGACGCGGCGAGCCGTCGATGCGAGGGGTCGGTCTGAGTGAGCAGAGGAAGTCGGTGACGTCGTACGTCGCAGTGTCACCCGCTGGAAGCCGCACCGTGCCGGCGACCTCCCCGACGACGACATCGAGGCCGGTCTCCTCGCGGACCTCACGCCGGGTGGCCTCGGCCAGGGACTCGCCCGGCTCGATCCGACCGCCGGGGATCGACCACAGACCCTGCGACGGGGCGTGCCCGCGCTGGATCAAGACGATCCGACCGCCACCGTCGTGGATCACGGCGCCGACGCATGGCACGCCCATCACGTGACCCTAGACCGCACGAGCCGAAACCCCGGCCTCGGGCCGGCGCGACGACAGGGCCCGTCCCGGACCGCGGGACGGCGGGCCTTGCGCAGCGTGCTGTGACCGCTCTCGACGCGGGTCCGGACGGGAGTGCGTCACTGGAAGGGGGTCAGGCCGCGCGGGCTGCCCCAACCGGTTGGGCCGTCATAGCCGGCCTTTGCGGTGCAGATGTAGCTCTGCTGGCAGAAGCCGTTGGTACCGCGGATGATGTCGTGGAAGTCCGCAGCCCTGCCGTAGAGCGCACCCGGCTTCATGCCGCCGGCTCCGGCTGCTGCGATCATGCCGGCTACCAAGGGAGACGAGACACTCGTGCCACCGACGAGGAACCAGCCCTTCTGCCCCCCGATCCCGAAGGAGTCGAAGACGGCGACGCCGTCAGCCACTGCTGAGAGATCGGCGAAGCTGCGCATGTGACATGACGGGTCGGTCTGCCAGGACGGCTTGGCGAAGTAGCCCGAGCACCCCGAGGCGGCGAACTGCCAGGCCCGCTCAGACCAGCCGCGGGCGTTGTCGGCGTGGTGCAGCACGGTCCCCCCGACGGCGACCACATCGGGTGAGCTGGCCGGGAACGATGCAGGCCCGTAGCCGTAGTCACCCGTTGCCGAAACGGCCGTGACCCCCGTGCGGTTGTAGTGCCGGTTGTTCCTCGTCACGCCGTTGTACTCCTGAATGCCGTAGGAGTGGTTGGTCACCTTGGCACCCGCGGCAACGGCTGCGTCGGTGGCCTTGTCCAGGGACGCGTCCAACGGCTGGTTGGCCTCCGCGAGCACGATCTGACAGTTGGGGCACGACGTGGAGATCATCTGCAGATCGAGGGCGGCCTCGAGTGCCCAGCCCTGGTCGGCGTAGGGATAGTGGCTGGTTTGGCCGTCCTGGTTGATCTTCTTGAAGCAACCGCTCGCCGAGGTGCACGGCGGGAGGCCGTACTGCCGTCGGTAGGTGTTCATATCGGCCTCGGCGCTCGGGTAGTTTCCGGCCACCACGACCGCGACCTTCTGCGGCGCGCTCGGCAGCCCGGTCAGCCCGTAAGCGCTGCGGATGTCGGTGGCACCCCACCCTGCCGGGTCGCCGTTGGTCAGCAGTGCCTTGCGACCGGACGCCTCGATCATGGCGAAGCAGGTGTAGGTGCTGATTCCCCTCGAGGAGCACGCGGGACGCGCTCCGGCAGCCTTGCCGGGAAACTTGCTGACGACCTTCGAGTGCCTGACCTTCGGCTGGTAGAGCCGGTAGGCGTTGAGTGCGGTCTCGGTAACCGTGCGCCCGGCCGCGTCGGTTCCCCGCGCGCGCAGGCTGACGAACCGTTTGACCATACTGCGCGCCGGGTTTATGTAGGTCACCCGGAAGGAGTTCTTGTCGACCCGCGTGAGCCGCGCTCGTTGCCAAACCCTTCCCTTGTTGGTGGAGAACTGGAGCGAGGCCCGGGCCACCCGCGCCGACACTGGCCCGATGTTCTCGAAGTTCAGCCGGAAGTGGACCCGACCCTGCTTGACGTATCCGCTGAGGTTGGTCGGCGGCACGTAACTGGGGATCAGGAGCGGTATCGCGGCATTGCTTGTCTGGGACACGAACCGCCATGTGTCTGTGACCGAGGTGGACAGCCGCCAGGAGCCAGGATGCACCGTTGCACTGAGCCGGTAGGCGGTAGGGGCACTGGGCAGCAGCTGTCTCGGGTCCGGGGCGATCGCATCCGCCCCGTGCTGCAGGGACCGGCGGCCGCGACTCAGGCTCCAGGAGCCCATGTCCCTGTTGTACATGTAGCCGGTCAGGTGCGAGCCGCTGGAGCTCCAGAGAGGCAGGTAGCCGTGGAGCGCGTCGCCGCGTCGACAGAGCAGACATCCCGCTGCGGAGTTGATGCCGGTCTCGTAGCCCGGCCCAACCGGCCCGCGGAAGAAGTTCAGCGGATGCGTGACCACGCCCGGCATGTAGGTCGTGAGTGGGGCGTCCATCTCGGCGTAGTTGAACGGCGGGTGGAGCTGCTCGATTCCGGTTGCGAACTGTAGCCAGCGCAGGTGCGAGTTGCCTTGCAACCACACCGTCAGCTGGCTGGGGAATTCGGTCGGGAGGCCGGCGATGGAGAGGAAGAACTCGCCGGGGGCGATGCCGTAGGCACCGTAGAACGACAGCTGGGCGGGCCCGTTCGCGTAGAAGCGACTGGTCAGCTTGGCAAATGCCGCTGGACTGTGGTGGTAGTCGAGGCTGGCCGGGACTCCCCGAACCATGTCCTTGGTGAAGATCAGCCGCGGGTAGACCATGCTGAACCCGTCGCTCGCTTTTCGTCCCTTCCCCTTGTCAGCCAACGTCGCCTGGGTCAGCGTGACGAAGCTTCCCTGCGGGAGCGTTGCGGGTACGCGCGGAAGTGCCCAGCCGAAGCGGTTGCTCTCGATACCCCAAGCGAAGCTTCCGTGGCGGTTGTCCTGCCGGATGAGCGTCGTTTGCGCATCGACCGAGATCTTGCCGGTTCCGACGTGCTCGGCCGGCCGGACGGTCGCCTGCGCGGCATTCAAGGTGACGCTGGTGTCAGCCGACACCGTCAGGTCGGGACTGATCGCCATCCAGCGGAAGCCGCCCGCCATGATGCTGTAGTGCCCGGCCGGCACCGCGACCTTGACCGACCCGTTGACGACTGGGAGCGGGAACGTGAAGAGCCTGGAGTCATCGACGTTCTGCACCCACAGCTCGGTGAACCGGACCGGTGCACCCTTCGGGTTGTTGACCGCGACGGTGAGCGTCTGCAGGTCGTAAGCCGGCCCCAACTTGGGCTGAGAGTCGGGCAGCGACACCGAGGTGACGTTCTTCCACGCCTTGCCGAGCGTGCGGCGGAGATCTTGGGAACCGGTCGTATACGTCGCCCGCGTGGTGGTGCCCGAGGCGCGCACCTTGGCCTGCTCCGCGTCGACCCTGACTCCGGGGAGCGCGTGCGGCTGGACGCCCTTTGCGAACGTCACCTGCAGCGGAACTGACCCGTTAGGTCTGGTCAGCTTCGAGAGCTTGGTGACGTTGAAGAGCGAGTAGCTGAGCTTCCGCATCTCCCGAACAGGAAGCCGGGGCACGACGTAGTCGCCGTTGACAGTGTGGATCGTCTGGATCGGCTTCCCGTACGAGGGCGACCCCTTGACGATCGTGCTCACGGTCTTCCCGTTGCTCCAGCGCGTGAGCCGCACCCGGTCACCGGTGATCAGCGTGACGACGTGGGAGCTGAGGGGGTGAGCTGTCGAGGACGTGCTGTGCGAGACTCCGGCCGACCGGGTGGCGGCCGGTTTGGCAGCCTGTGCCGGAGTGGGCGCGGCCGAAGCCGTGCTCAGTTGCAACGGAATCAGCCCAGCTACGAGAAGTCCGGCTGCGGCTGCTGTCACCGTGGCCCGCCCGGACTTGAGACCACGAGAGTGCGACCAGCGGTGAGGCATGCGGAGTCCCCCTAGTACGCGGCCACGGTGTCTCCTCCAAGAGGCACGCCGACATGACCGTGCGCTGAAAGGTAGCACCGAGCGGGCTCGGTGGGTAGATGCCGTACGGCGTGGCGTGGTCCTTGACCGCAGCCGCTCCCGCCACCACCGTTGACCCATGGCATCTCGGCTGACGGTGGTCGAACCACTCGCTGCCGTCGTGGGCGGAGAGCTCGCGCGGGTGCGCGCACCCGTGTGGGCGTTGTGGCCGTTGCCGCTGGGGTGGACGTTCGCCGGCTTCGCCCACGACGGAAACGCCGCCCTTGGCCAGCCGGCGGGCTGTACGGTCGCGTCCTGGCTCGGCACCGACCCGTTCGACGAGCCGGTCGAGATGCTGCTTGTCTGCGAGGAGCCGGGAGCGGCCGTGGGCAGTCGGTTCGCTGGGGTCGGGACCGGGTACCCCAGTGCGGGGGTCGGGGAGGGGGCGCCGCACGCCAGGTTCACCATCGGCGGGCGCCCGGTGCCGCTCTGGGTCGTCGACGGTCGACCCGACCGGGCCGCCTACGCCGGAGAGGCAGCGGGTCGCTGGCTGTGGGTGATCGTCCATCCTGCCGAGGCGAGTGCCCTGGTCGTGCAACCGATCAGCCTCGTCGACGCACGGACCCTCGGTGCCGAGATCGCCACCTTGCCGGTAGCCGAGCTGTCTCCGCGGCTCATGCTCGACTGACTCGAACCCGCGGCGCGGGGGCAGCCCTGGGTAGCCTGCCGGGGTGAGCTCTGCTGCGGACGGCCAGCCTGACTCCGGCCGCTGGCTCGCACTCGCCGTGTGCTGTAGCGCCCTCTTCATGACCCTGCTCGACGTGAGCATCACCAACGTCGCGCTGCCGGCGATCGGGCGGTCGACTGACGCGGGACCTGCCACGTTGCAGTGGATAGTCAGCGGCTACACCCTGGCGTTCGGGCTGGTTCCGGTGCTGGGTGGGCGGCTGGGTGATGATCACGGCCGCCGGAAGATGTTCATGGTCGGCGTCGGTGGCTTCGTGGCGACCAGTGCCCTGTCGGGGCTGTCTCCCACCGGGGGAGTGCTCATCGCGGCCCGGGTTCTGCAGGGACTGTCCGGTGGCCTGATCAACCCGCAGGTCTCCGGCCTGGTCCAGCAGCTGTTTCGTGGACACGAGCGCGGCCGTGCGTTCGGGGCGATCGGGACCGTGGTCGGCGTAGGCACGGCGCTGGGCCCGCTCGTCGGGGGTGGGCTCATCGCTCTCGGCGGGCCGCAGTTCGGCTGGCGCCTGGTGTTCTTCGTCAACGTGCCGATCGGCGTGGCCGTCCTGCTGCTCGCATTGCGTTGGATCCCCAGCGACGTGGCCACCGGCCGGCACCGGCTCGACGTGGTGGGGGCTGCGCTGTTGGGGATGGCGACGTTCTGTGTCTTGTTCGCCGCCGTCGAGTACGACGCGCTGCACGACGCGAGGCTCGCCTGGCTGATCCTGCTCGCACTGGTTCTCGGCGGGGTCTTCCTTCGGAGGGAGGCCAGGCTGACCCGCCTCGACGCCGATCCGCTCATCAACCTGCGGCTGTTCCGTCAGCCGTCGTACACCTCAGGTGTGATGCTTGCGTTGGCGTTCTTCCCGGCGATGGCCGGGCTCCCGCTGGTGCTCGCGCTCTACTACCAGCAGGGCCTCGGGTACTCCGCGCTCGAGTCCGGGCTCGGCGTCACGGCATACGCGATCGGAAGCGCGCTGTCGGCACCGCTGGCCGGCCGGGTCGTCACCCGGATCGGCAGGCCGCTCGTCGTGGCGGCCTGCCTGGTGTTCGGGCTGGGGGCGCTGTCGCTGGTCCTG
Organism: Nocardioidaceae bacterium; assembly: GCA_050700615.1. Taxonomy (GTDB): domain Bacteria; phylum Actinomycetota; class Actinomycetes; order Propionibacteriales; family Nocardioidaceae; genus JBOHDU01. The sequence goes on along the minus strand of JBOHDU010000074.1, from coordinate 4,571 downwards.
GTGGCGGGGCGGAATCCCGGACCCGATGCCGCGCTCGCCCTGGCGGTGCCGCTGTTCTTCACCGGCTTCGGCTCCGGAGCCTTGATCACGCCGAACCAGACCCTCACCTTGATGGACGTGGATCCGGTTGTGGGCAGCACCGCAGGCGGGGTGCTGCAGACGTCGCAGCGCATCGGGCTGGCGATCGGGCAGGCCGTTATCGGGGCCGTCTTCTTCGCGTCCCTACCAGGCGATCTGTCCGGACTCGCCGGCTCCGCCCGCGACAGCGCCTACGACCATGCCCTCGGCCGGGCGGTCATAGCGGCGCTGTGCTTCGTGGCGGTCTCACTCGTGGTCGGAGTCTTCGACCTCAAGTCGACACGACGCCGCACCCGGCAGCAGCAGGCAGCGTCTCCGCATGTACCCGGCCCGTGACCGGCTACCCACGGGCGACGCGGCCACTAGGGTGTGACCCGTGCGGATCGACCTGCATGTCCACTCCACGGCATCTGACGGGACCAAGAGCCCGGTCGAGGTGATGGAACTGGCAAGGACAGCCGGGCTCGACGTCGTCGCGCTCACCGACCACGACTCGGCGGCCGGCTGGGCAGAGGCGGCCGGTCGCGCCCGGGAGGTCGGGGTGACGATGATCCCGGGGATGGAGATCTCGACCAAGCTCGACGGCGCGGGCGTGCACCTGCTGGCCTACCTTCCGGACCCGACCTACGAGCCCTTCGATGCCGAGCTGCGGCTTATCCTTGCCGGCCGTGAGGGGCGGCTCGCCGCGATCGTTGCGCAGCTGCGGGAGGCCGGGTCGGTGCGGCGCCGGCGATCGGGCGCCCCCACGTAGCCGACGTACTGGTGGCGAAGGGCGTGGTCGCCAACCGCACCGAGGCGTTCAGCCACTGGCTGAGCTGGGGCCAGCCGGGGCACGTCGCGCGCTACGCGACGCCGACGGCCGAGATGGTCAGGTTGGTCACGGCCGCCGGTGGTGCAGCCGTGATCGCCCACCCCTGGGGGCGCGGTAGCCGCTGGGTGGTCGACGCGGGCCGGCTAGCGAGCCTCAAGCGTGCCGGACTGGTGGGGATCGAGGTCGACCATCAGGACCACACCGTCAACGACCGTCGGCAGCTGGCGATGCTGGCCGCCGAGCTTGGTCTGGTCGCGACCGGGTCCAGCGACTTCCATGGCGACGGAAAGGTCGATCACGAGCTCGGCTGCAATCTGACGACGCCGGACCAGCTCGAGCTGCTGCTTCGCGCGGCGGCCGGCAATGCCGCGCTTTCGGGCCGGCCGGTTCCCTCCGTGGTGAGACCGTGAGCGCGGTCGTCAACGGCACCCTTCTCGGCGAGGTCTTCATCACCTTGTTCGTGATCATGGATCCGCCAGGCGCGATCCCCCTCTTCCTGTCCCTGACACATGGACTGTCACCGCGGCTGCGTCGTCGCGCCGCTTGGCAGGCGGTCGCTGTCGCGTTCTGTGTGATCGTCGCCTTCGCTCTGTTCGGGCGACAGATCCTTGACTACCTCAACATCTCGCTGCCCGCGCTCCAATGCTCCGGTGGCCTGCTCCTGCTGCTGGTTGCGCTCGAGCTGCTGACCGGAAAGGAGCAGCAGCCGATGGCAGGGCAGGACGTCAACGTGGCCCTAGTCCCGTTGGGTACGCCGCTGCTCGCCGGACCGGGAGCGATCGTGGCGACCATGGTGTTCACCAACCGGGTCGACACCGTGCCGGACTTCGTCGCCGTGGCGGTAGGAGTCATCGGGGTGCACCTGGCGATGTGGCTGACCCTGCGCTACTCCACGGTGATCCTCAAGCTGATCCGCGAAAGTGGTATCACCCTGGTCACTCGGATCTCGGGTCTGCTGCTGTCGGCGATCGCGGTGCAGCTGGTCGCCGACGCGGTGCGGGCCTTCATCGCGGGGAAGGGGTAGTCGCGTGGGGCCGTCAGCAGGTCAGCTCGGGTTCGACGGCATGCCGCGGCGGCTGCTGCAGGCTGCACCTTCGCGACTCGCCACCTACCTGGACTGCCCGCGACGCTATCGCTTCACCTACCTCGACCGACCGCCTCCTCCGAAGGGACCGCCGTGGGCACACAACTCGCTGGGGGCATCCGTGCACACGGCCCTGGCGAACTGGTGGAAGCTGCCCGTCGAGGCGCGCACGCCGGACCGCGCCGGTGACCTGCTCGACGAGGCCTGGCTCGGGGAGGGCTATCGCGACGACCGGCAACGAGAGGTCACTCGCCGCCGGGCCAGGGCCATGGTGGTCGCGTACGTCGAAACGCTCGATCCCACCGACGAACCGATCGGGATCGAGCGCACGGTCGCGCTCAAGACCGACCATGCCGCGCTCTTCGGCCGGGTCGACCGGATCGACGACCGAGGCAGCGAGGGCCTAGTGGTCGTCGACTACAAGACCGGGAGGCAGCTGCTGAGTGTCGACGACGCTCGCACGTCGCTGGCGCTCGCCGTCTACGCAGCGGGAGCCGAGCGGACACTGCGTCGTAGCTGCCGGCGGGTCGAGCTGCATCACCTGCCCTCCGGCACGGTGCTCAGCTGGGAGCACACCAGTGCGGGGCTGGACCGGCATCTGCGCCGCGCGGACTCGATCGCCGAGGAGATCGCGACTCTGGATGCGCGGTTCAGGCAGGGGATCGGCCCCGAGGAGGCCGATGATGCCTATCCGGCCCAGGTCGGGCCGCTGTGCGCCTGGTGCGACTTCAACAGGTCGTGTCCGGAGGGCGCGGCCTTCATCGAGCCCCGCGAGCCGTGGGCCGGTGTCGAACCGCCGGCGCCACCTGGCCGGAGCCACTGACCTCGGGTCAGCGGCCGCGCCTGGCCGCTTTCTCGACGAGCCCCCGGGGTGCGATCCGGGCAGCGGCGACCGCCGCCTTGTACCGCAGGCTAGGTATCGAGATCGCCTTCCCGGCGCGAAGATCCCGCAGGGCGACCCGGACGAGGTCGTCGGCGTCGAGCCACATCCAGGTCTTCACTCCGGACATGTTGGCGCCCATCCGCTGATGGAACTCGGTATGGGTGAAGCCCGGGCACAGCGCCATCACCTTGACACCCCGAGCCTTGTATCGCGCGTTCGCCCAGGCGCTGAAGCTCGTTACCCACGCCTTGTTGGCGGCGTAGCTGCCGCGCGGCAGGAAGCCGGCGACGCTGGAGACGTTGACGATCTCGCCGCTCCCCCGATCGAGCATCGGTGGCAGGGCGGCGTGGGTCAGTCTCATGACGGCCCGGACGAGCACATCCATGCTGGCCTGCTCGGCCTCGATGTCGGTCTTGTGGAAGGTACGGCCGAGGCCGAAGCCGGCGTTGTTGACCAGCAGGTCGACCGGCGCGGTCATGAGGCGCTTCTCCACGGTGCGCGTTTCCTCCAGGTCGCTGAGGTCGGCCGGGTGCTCCTCACACCTCACGCCGTACTTCGAGGCGAGCTCGGTTGCCACCGTCATCAGCCGGGCCTGCCCGCGCGCGACCAGGACGAGGTCGTAGCCCTCGGACGCCAACGCTCGCGAGAAAGCTAGACCGATGCCCGAGGTTGCCCCAGTGATCAATGCTGTCGTCACGCAGGCCAGCATTGCCATCCTCGGCACACATTGCAAAGAGAAGGACCCAGCCACGCCGCCTCGCCTCGCGCGGTGGCACAGAAGGCCGCGCCCATGACTCGGCGAAGACCGCCGATCCCAGCACACCCCCGGCAGCGAAAGGCGCCTGCTCAGCCGCCGGAAACCGACTTTCCGCAAACCTGGCCGGACGGGCCTACAATTTGCTGACGCCCGCTTGGACGGGTTGCGCGGCCTGAGGGAGTGCGGTGCCTGACGTGAGAATCGACGCAGCCGGGTTTGCCCAGTTGGCAGAGGAGCTCTTCGCCGCCGACACGCCCGCCGAGACCGCCGACCAGGTGGTAGCCCTGGTCCAGCAGGAGCTGGACGTCGACTCGGTCGGGATCACCATGATCCGTTCCGATCGTGGCCTCGAGACCATCGCCTCGACCGACCCGGTCGCCCACGAGGCCGATGTGCTCCAGGTCGAGCTGCGCGAAGGCCCCTGCATGGATGCGTCGTGGCATCGCCAGACCTTGCTGTCGCAGAACCTTGCCACCGATCCCCGCTGGCCGCAGTGGGCGCCGAAGGCGGCCGCACTGGGGGTGAGCAGCCTGCTGGCAGTCGAGCTGTCCAGCCCCGAACGTCGCATCGGCGCGCTCAACCTGTTCAGCGCGCGGCCGCGCGACTTCAGCGACGACGACATCGCCTTCGCCTACATTTTCGCGCGCCACGCCGCCTTGGCCATCTCGGTGGCCGAGCACGACGCCCACCTTGTGGTGGCGCTCGACGCGCGCAAGCTCATCGGCCAGGCCCAGGGCATCCTGATGGAGCGCTACGGCCTCGACGCCGGCCGCGCCTTCGAAGTGCTCAAGCGGTACTCCCAGGACCACAACGTCAAGCTGCGTCAGGTCGCGACCGAGCTTGTGGAGACGCGCCGCCTCCCCGATGACGTGCGCGAACCGCGTCCCTAGCCACGCAGCGAGTGACTTCCGTGGCTCGAAGCCTCCGCGCACCTCACGCCGTTTGGTCGGCCAACGAG
>JBOHDU010000073.1:0-4168 GCA_050700615.1 Nocardioidaceae bacterium | reverse complement strand
CTTCCGGCCCCGCTGGTCCCCGATCAGAGCCACCAGGACATGCGGGCACGGCGTACTTGTATCGGCCGCCGATGCGCTTTAGACTTCTACGACACCCGGTCGTTGCTGTATCCCCCGTCAGTAACGGCCGGGTCTTCCATGTGCGCAAACTCCTCCTCAGCCTGCCCGGAGGGGCTCCCGGCTGACCGGGCAGGACATGCATCGGGGGCCACCCCGGCCCGATCCGAGCTCCGACCCAGAGATCGCGACGACGTCGATCCCCGCCTCGCGCAGCCGGGCGTTGGTCTCGACGTTGCGCTCGTAGGCGACGGCCACCCGCGGCGCGATCGCCAGCGTGTTGTTGCCGTCGTCCCACTGCTCTCGCTCAGCCGTGAGCGGGTCGAGTCCGGTGTCGATCTGTCGAAGCGTGTCGATGCCCATCGCCTTGGCCGCAGCGACGAGGAAGGGTTCACTGTCGGCGATCTCGAGCTCCACCAAGGCTTCGTCGTCCTGGGGCTCCCGGCAGGTGACGGCGTGCGCGGACAACGTGTCTGCCACGTTGGGGTACATCACGATGGCGTCGACGTCGACCATCGTGCACACCGTGTCGAGATGCATCGTGGCGCGCTCCTGCGCGATCGGAACGACGAGCACGGTGCTCGCCATGCGGGTGGCGAACGCGTTGCGGGCGAAGCGCTCGGCGCCAGCCGGCGTCGTACGCTCGCCGACTCCGACCGCGATGACCCCGGGCGCCAGCAGTAGCACATCACCGCCCTCGAGGTGTTCGCTCTGCCAACCGTGCACTCGATCGGCGGCTGAGAACCTGGGATGGAACGTGTAGATGAGCTCGGTCAGCTGGGTCTCCCGCGAGCGCGCCGGCATTGCCAAGCTCGTCACGGCCACCTGATGAGGCAGCCACACTGACGAGTCGCGGGTGAACAACAGGTTGGGGAGCGGGTCGATGACGAAGTCGTCGTGCGCGAGCAGACTCGTGACCAGTCCGAATCCGCCGCGAACCTCGTCGTTGCGTAGGCCCGCCGTCAACACCCCCGCGAGGTCGACCGGGCTGAGCTCGTGCAGCCAGCCGGTCAGGTGGGTGCGCAGCGTCTCACCGAGCCGCAGACTTGCCGTCACCTGTGCTATGGCCTGCTCGCGGCTGGTCAGCTCGTCGAGGGCCTCGACCAGCAGCTCGACGAGGTAAAGAACCTCGGTGCCTCGGGTGCGCAGCGCGTCGGCGAACACGTCGTGCTCCTCCTGAGCGCGTCCGACCCAGGGGATCCCGTCGAAGAGCAGGCTGTCGTTGTTGCGCGGGGTGAGTCGCTTCAGCTCGGGTCCGGGTCGATGCAGGATCACGGTGCGCAGACGGCCGACCTCGCTGTCGGCCCCGAGCGGGTTGTCACCGGTCATGGGACTGAGCCTAGTGGCTGCTGGGACGGGCACACTGCCGTCGCGGGGTGCTGTGCTGACCACACCGGGCTAACCGGTGACCAGTTGGTAGATGCCGACGCCCGCGAAGATCAGACAGACACAACCCGCGACGTAGTGCAGCACCGACAACCGCATGTGCCGCAACAGCACCCGACCGCCGAGCACCGCAAGACCAGACACGGTCAGCAATGCCACCCATGACCCGACGAACACCGAGACAGGGCTGCCGTACTTGGCGACCAGGTTGAGTGTGAGGATCTGCGAGAGGTCGCCCCACTCCGCCGCGAACAGCAGCAGGAAGGAGGTCAGCACCGCGCGCCAGCCCAGCTTGGGCTCGGTGGCCTTCGCGCTGAACTTGGTCTCCTGCTCCTGCTCCTCCGTGTCGGCATGGGGTGCCGAGATGAACAGGAGTACGGCGCCGACCAGGAACATGAACGCGCTCAGCGCGTGCACGATCCAGCCAGGCAGGTAGGAGACCGCCGCCCCAGCGCTGACGGCGACCGCGCACTGCACACCGAACGCGAGCCCGGCGCCGAGCCAGACGAGCAACGGCTTGTAACGGGTCGAGAGGACCAGGGTTGCCACGAAGGTCTTGTCCGGCAACTCCACCGGGAAGATCAACGCGAAGCTCACCAGGACAAGGTGCCAATCCATGTACTTCCCAACCTCGGGGACAGAAACCTCAACAGCGACGCAACGTCAGCTTGGCTCGGGGACCGCCCCGGACTCGTCTCGCCACAGGGGGCCGGCCTGGGCAATCGCCGCCGCCAGCACGACCTTGATCGGCCGGCTCAGGGCAGCGGCCGCCGCGACCACATCGTCGTACTCGGGCTGCACATTGACAACGCAACCATCCACCCTGGCCACCTTCACCTCGATCGGGTGGCCCTCGACGACAACGGTGCTGAACTCGCGGGCCAGCTCGTGCTTGCGCACGCCGATTTCCCGCATGCCGATCGCTGACGTCTCGGCGTAGATGACGGACCTGACGGCCGCCGAAACCTCCGGGCGGACGAGCACCGACAAGGTGTGGGCGGGCCGCCCCTTCTTCATCAGGATCGGAGCCAGCCACGCGTCCGAGGCACCCGCGGCGAGGAGGCGCTCGACGACGGCCGGCCACAGGCGTGGATCCAGGTCGTCGACGTTCGTCTCCAGCACCACGCTCGTGGCGACCCGGTCGGGTTGAGTCGCGCTGCCGACCAGGAGACGTACGACGTTGGCATGGTCAGGAAAATCCCGTTGGCCGGCGCCGACACCGATCGCCTGCACGACCATGGCCGGCTGTGGCCCCCAGCTGTCCACCCAGTGGCGCAACAGCGCCGCACCCGTCGGCGTACACAGCTCAGTCGCGGCAGGTCCGGCAAAGGACGGAACTCCGCGCAGCAGCTCTGTCACGGCGGGCGGCGGCACGCTGAGACTCCCGTGTGCTGTCTCCACGTCTCCGGAACCGACCGCGACCGGCGTGCAGTGCAGTCGCTCGAGGCCGAGCGATGCGAAGCCGGCGCAGACTCCGACGATGTCTGCGATCGCGTCGAGGGCGCCGACCTCGTGGAAGTGCACCGCGTCTGTGGAGGTCCCGTGCACAGCCGCCTCGGCCTCGGCGAGCAGCGTGAACACCGCCCTCGCGTGATGGCGGACCGAGTCGTCGAGCTCGGCCGCGTCGAGCAGGGTGACGATGTCTGCGAGGCTGCGGCTGGTCACTGACTCCGAGATCTCGACATGCGCCCGCCGCGCAGCGAGGGCGCCGCGGTTCACCTGGGTCGTGGTGATGGCGATCGGCTCGGGCGCCACCGCCTCGACGGCGGCCAGGAGCGCGGTCTCGGAGGCTCCGGCGTCGAGCAGGGCACCGAGCAGCATGTCGCCGCTGGCACCGCAGCTCGCATCGAGCCAGCCGATCATCGGTCCTGCACGATCATCGGGTTCTGCTCACTCATCCGCTGGCCCCGATTGGATGCGGAGCGGCGGCGCGCGCGACGCGGGCAGCGAAGACGCCGGCTCCGAACCCATTGTCGATGTTGACGACCGTGACGCCGGGAGCGCAGGAGTTGAGCATGCCGAGCAGGGCAGCGATCCCGCCCAAGGACGCGCCGTACCCGACGCTGGTCGGCACGGCGACCAAAGGAACACCGGTGAGGCCTCCCACAACCGACGGCAACGCGCCTTCCATGCCGGCGACGACCACGAGGCAGTCGGAGGCCGCCAGGTCGTCGCGCACCGTCATGATGCGATGCAACCCGGCCACTCCAGCATCGTTGACCAGCTGGACGCCGGCGCCGAAGACGCGGGCGGTCAGCGCAGCTTCGAGCGCGACCGGCGCGTCGCTGGTTCCGGCGGACACCACCGTGACGAGTCCGCGCGAGGTGGGAAGCTGCCCGACGGTACCCGCGCGGGCGACCTCGTCGATCACGGCGTCGGGGATCTCCTGCCCGATGAGGGCGATGGCCGCGGGCTCGAGTCGGGTGGCGAGGATGGCCCGATCGGGGTGAGCTTGGCGCAGTCGGGCGATGATCTCGACGACCTGCACGGGTGTCTTGCCGGCGCCGTAGACAACCTCCGGGTCGCCGGTCCGGCCGGCCCGGTCCAGGTCGAGACGGGCATATCCCAGGTCGGCCACCAGCGACGTCGGGGCTGCCGCGTCGGCGCGTGTCGGGTCGTCCATGGGAGCGAATCTACTGCCTTCGATAGGCCCGGCTCGTCTCGCGGTCAGACGGCGGCCGACGGGGGAGCGCTGACGCCCTCTAACCTGGGCAGATGCCTGGAG
>JBOHDU010000072.1:0-2237 GCA_050700615.1 Nocardioidaceae bacterium | reverse complement strand
CGGTCTGGTCGCCGCCACGACTCCGGCAGTCCCGTCGGCTACCCGGAATCTGCGCCCGCTGGTCAACCACTTGCGCCGGCGCCTCAGGACCGCTCGCGCCACCGCCGGTATCGCCTGACCGGCCTGTAGCTACCCTGATACGCCGAGGGCGGTTCCACGTTGGCCAAGGCATCGTCGGCCTAGGCACTAGATTGACGTTGCCATGAGTCGATCTCGGTCCGAGAGTGCCCCTACCGGTCGCCCCGCACGAGTTAGTACGCGCCTCGAGTCGCCAACTCGGCGACCTGATGGGCGCGCTGCTCCAGGTCGCGGGCAAGCTCGCCCAGCGCCGCCCGATCGACCGGGCTCGTTGCCTCCAGGGACGCAGTACGAATGAACGAGGTGACCTTGACGCCCGCCTGCTCGGCACGGGCACGGAGCTCCTCAATCTCCTTATCGGAGAAACGCACCGAGATCGTGACGTTGCGCCTGACCGTGACCGGGACCTCCTCGCCTCCGTCGAAGTCCGACGTGTCTTGGGTCCGGTTGTAGTACTCAGCCAGTTCGGCTTCGCTCATTTTCTCAGTCACTCTCATCCTTCCCATCCGGTGATCGGTCGTACTCCGTCGTCGACGATCTCGATGATGACCACGACGGCCTTGCCGCCGTCGGTCACCGACCGAAACAGTGCCCGGTTCGCGTGCTCCCGGTGAGGGAACATCCGGTCCGCATTCCAGATCGCTTGCTCGATCTCTGCCGCGGTGAGTCTCCTGGTCGCGTGGTCGAAGTTGTGCTCGTCCCACTCGATCCGGTCGAAGATCATCGCCGCCCCTCCAGTGTGTTGCACGAAGACCGAGAAAGCAACACGTTCACGCACCAGCCTTCGGTCGGATCGTGCCGCCCGTAAGAGCGGTCTCGATGATCTCGGAGATCAGCTCGTCGCCGGCCGGCAACAGGTGGCCGTAGGTGTCGATCGTGGTGGTGATGGACTCGTGGCCGAGTCGGGCCTGAATGTTCGGCAGCGGAGCCCCTCCGGCGACCAGCCAGGCGACGTGGGTATGGCGCAGATCGTGGAAACGGAAGGGTGCGACGCCCTCGGCCGAGAGCGCCTTTATCAGCTTGCGCCAGACGTGGGTGTAGAAGTCGCCGTTGTGCAGCGGCAGTCCGGATCTCGATGTGAAGACGAAGTCGTCCGGTTCCTTGCCAGCGACACAGCGCATCAGCCCCTTCGCCACTTCCGGCGACACCGTGATGGTCCGCCGTGACTTCGGAGTCTTGGGATTGCCGAGGTGGTGGTCGCGCATCGTGTGCTTGGGCTTCAGCTGCTTGGCCAGCCAACCCGGGGTGTCGGTGGCGTCGTCCTCGCCGTTGCGCTTCCACCCCTTGTTGATCCGGATGGTGCGGTGGTCGAGGTTGACGTCGCCGACCCACAGTGCGCTGACCTCGCCGAACCGAAGACCGGTGCCGACCGTAACGCTCAGCAGGTCGCCGTGCGCTCCGGCAAGCCGCACGGCAGTCTCCAGCTCTCGCTCGGTGAGGAACCGCAGCTCCGGCCGGGCCTGTTTGACCCGCGACTGCTTGGGCGCGGTGCCGATCGCCGGGTTGGCGACGAGGTATCCGCGCTTGACGGCATAGGCGAAGACCCCGTGGATCAGGCCGTGGTAGTTGGCCTTGGTCTTCAGCGACCGGTCCCAGTCGATCAGCCAGTTCTTGATGTCGGACTCGTGGATCGAGGTGACCGGGCGGGTGAAGACCAGCGAGCCGCGCACCCGGATGCCGGCGAGCACCTGGACATGCCCGAGGTAGCGCTTTCGCTGACCCGGCGACAGGTCGACGATCTGCCTGACGTACTCCTCACCGATGTCGACGAACCCCGGCGGGGCCTCCAACGGGTCGGCCTCGCCGGGCGGGCGGACGAAGCCCTCGCCCTTGACCCAGCCGTCCGGCCAGCGTTGGCCGGCGGCGTCGACCATCTTCTTGAAGCCGTCCGCCCGCGCGAGGTTCTGGGAGTCGCTCCCGACGCCGAAGGTCTCCGACTGGTAGGCGCCCCCGCGACCACCACCCAGCCGCCAGACCACTCGCGCTGAGACGCCTCCGTCGGTGCGCTGTTTCTTCTCGATCCAAGCCATGGCCACGCCCTCCAGGTAGGGCTGGTGCTACTCCCGTGCTACCTTCTCAAGCGCGAGAACGTCCTGGAATGGACAAAGTCCCAGGTCAACTGACCTGGGACTAACGTGCGCGAGGGGGGAGTTGAACCC
>JBOHDU010000071.1:0-1664 GCA_050700615.1 Nocardioidaceae bacterium | reverse complement strand
TCGCCACCTTGATCGAGCGGCGGTAGAGCGGGTCCGCGCAGCGGGGTGAGAGCAGCACGGCGTCCATCCCGAGAGCGGCAGCGCTTCGGAACACAGCACCGACATTCGTATGGTCGACGACGTCCTCGAGGACAACCACGCGACGGGCGCCGGCCAGCACGCTCAGGACGTCGGGGAGTGGCCCGCGCCGCAGCGACGCCAGCGCCCCGCGATGGACGTGGAACCCGGTGATCGTCTCGGCCGCCTCCATCGAGACGACGTAGCACGGGACATCCCCCGCTCGCTCGAGAACGTCGGAGAGCCCCTCCAGCCAGCGGGCAGTCATCAAGAACGACCGGACCGGGTATCCGGCGCTGACTGCACGCCGAACGACCTTCTCCCCTTCGGCGAGGAAGAACCCGTGCTCGGCCTCGAGGTGCCTTCGCAGCTGGACGTCGCGAAGCGAGACGAAGTCGGCCAGGCGCGGGTCTGCCGGGTCGTCGATGGGGATCAGCCGTGCCACCCAGCGATTATGTCGCGCGGCCGAGCTGCTCATCCTCGCCGTGACGGGCGAGCGCTTCACCGGCGGCGACCCGGTGGCCGGCGGACCCAGGCAACGGGGTCGCTGTGCGCCCTCGACCGAGCCATGGTTTCGGGTCAGCGACTGCGGGTGCTCGGGCAGCCGCTCACTTGACGGATGCGCCCAGCGGGCCAGGATGGAGGCATGACCCTGAGCCGACCACGAGCCGAAGACCCTTACGCGAAGCTGCCGGCGGTAGCCGGATTCACCCTCGCCAGTGCCGACGTCGAACAGGGAGCGGCCCTCGACGACGCGTACTCGCTGGAAGGCGGCAACACCTCCCCGCAGCTGTCCTGGAGCGGGTTCCCCGCAGAGACCAAGAGCTTCGTGGTGACGTGCTTCGACCCCGACGCACCTACTCCATCCGGGTTCTGGCACTGGGTCGTCGTCGATGTGCCGGGTGACGTGACCGAGCTGCCGCGCGACGCAGGCAAGTCCGACGAGACCCTTCCTGGGCGAGCATTCCACGTACGCAACGACTACGGCGGCAACGACTACGGCGGAGCCGCACCCCCGGAAGGCGACCATTATCACCGTTACTACTTCGCTGTGCATGCCGTGGGTGCCGACGCACTCGGCGTCGATAAGAACGCCACGCCGGCCGTCGTGTCATTCAACCTCGTGTTCAAGGGCATGGCCCGCGCAACGCTGGTCGCGACCTACCAGCTCTGACGCAGGACACTACGGTCATGAGTTCTGTGCCTGAGCCCGAAACCGATGTGTTGGGGGCGCCCTTCACCCGTGAGACCATCGAGCTGCCCGACGACGCCGAAGGCGCGGTCGTCGCGACCCTGGTGCGGCTCAGGTCAGGTCGAGAGAACCCGCGCGGCGCCGTCTTGTACGTGCACGGCTTCTGCGACTACTTCTTCCAAGCCGGCACGGCCGCGTTCTTCGCCGAGCTCGGATTCGACTTCTATGCCCTCGATCTCCGCAAGTACGGCCGCTCGCTGCTCCCCCACCAGACCCCCAACTTCTGCCTGGACCTGGCCGAGTACTTTCCGGAACTCGACCACTCTCTCGGGCTGATCCGGGATCGGGACGGCCATGACACCGTCGTGGTCGGCGGACACTCGACCGGCGGCCTTATCGTCTGCCTGTGGGCTGC
>JBOHDU010000070.1:0-2142 GCA_050700615.1 Nocardioidaceae bacterium | reverse complement strand
GGTCTGTGCGGCGGCCGCCTGCTTGCCGAACTTCTGCGGCAGGATCTGCTCACCGGCGTAGATCGTGGTCAGCGCCGACTCGCCGGTCAAACTGCTGGTGCTGGTGAGCGCGCCGGGGAGCACGTCCGACTTGGGGATGTTGACCAGGTTGAGCTTGCCGGCCTGCTGGGCGGCGGCGATCGTCTCGCCGGTGGTGATGTTGCCCGTGGCCTCGAGCACCTGCACCGGGTTCTGATCCGCGACGGCGCGGTCGTTGATTCCCTGCACGTACAGGAAGACGAGCGTTGCTCCGAGCGCCGCGATGACGACCGCGGCGATGAGGAGGATCGTTCTGCGTCCCATGGTTACTTGTCCTTGTTGTCGGGGGTGCTGGGGAGGGTCGGGTTGAAGCGCTAGTTGACGAGCCGTAGGACCTTGGGTCCGGTCCCGGTGTAGGGGGTGGTGGGGCCTCCGTTGGGCGGCGTCGGGAGGGCCTGGCTGTTGATGAAGTCGACCTCGACGGAGTCGACCGTGCCGCTGCCGGTGACGCCGTTGGGGTCACCCGGCGGGAGGGGCGTCTGCTGGGTGGCCGAGTTGACCTGGTCGGTGATGAAGCCGGGCCGGAAGTCGACGATCTGGTACTTCTTCGAGCCACCGTTCGCGGGCTGGGTGCCGAAGACCGGGACCCAGATGAAGCGTGGCGAGTTGTAGATGGCTTGGTCGAGCACCGGGCCCGACAGCGTGTAGGTGGGGCTGTCGATGGCGCCGATGTTGGTCGTCGTGTCGGTGAAGAAGCACGAGAGCGTGTCGTTGTTGATCGTGTAGTTGCCGAAGGTCGTGGTGTTCGGAAGGTTGTTTGGCTGCCCGTTGTTGGGGCAGCCTGTGCCTGACCCCACATGCGTGAGCAATCCCTGGTAGCTCCCGATGCCAGTGATGAAGCCACCGGTGGCGGCGTTCGCCGGCAGCCCGGTCTTGGTGTCGAGGCAGTTGACCGGCGTGGTCCAGGGATCGTTCGACACGACGACCGAGCCGGTGGGCACGCCCTGCACGCAGGTCCAGTCGGACGCGGCGTTGGGGAAGATGTTGAGCGGGCCGTCGAGGCCGTTGGCGATGTTGGCGGCGATCTGCTGCCACTGCCCGCTCTGGGACTGGTTCGGCAGGTAGACCGTGCCGAAGTTGCCCTGGCTCGACCCCTGCCCGCAGGTGAGGAGAGGGTCGCCGACGACGAAGGGAAGGGCCAGTAGATTGCCGAACTTGTCCTGCACCGCCGACCACTTGCCGCCGATGAGCACCCGGATGAACCAGGTGTCCTGGACCGACGCGACATTCGTGGGAAGCGGTGCGTTGACCTTGATCTGCGTGCCGGCAGCGTTGATCGTGAAGCCAGCGGCAGGGACGGTAGTCTGAGGCGGCTGGGTGGGGTCGGGTCCGGCCACGCCGTTGCCCGACTCGAAGAACCCGATCTGGGTGACGTTGGTCAAGCTGGTGCCGACGATGGTCAGCGACGAGGTCGCGTCGTTCAACGCGATCTGGTTCGGTGTTACCGAGGTCAGGGCGGCCGCGTTGGTGTCGGCGGGGTAGGCGAGCATGATCCCGGCGGCGGAGTGACCGTTGGACGGGTTGGAGATCGTCTGGCCGCCGTAGTCGCAGCCCGAGTAGGCGTAGAACGGCACGATGTGGCTGAGGAGCGGAGTCTGAATCTCCACGGTCGCCACCGACTGCACTTGAGTCCCGGAGTAGCCCATCGCGCCCGCGAGGCCGAAGTTGACCTGCGCTTGTGGCGTCACGACGGTCAGCTGGTTGACGTTGGGCACGAGAGTGCCGCCGGAGTTGAAGGAGCCGTAGTAGACCTCGCCGTTTGCCTTGTTGCCGTCGACGAGCGACGCTGCGGTGACGCACGTCCTGGCCGCGGTGCAGGCGGCGTTGGCCGGGTTGTCGTTCTGCGGCTGGTTGGCGTTGAGGTACTGGGCCACCGCGATGACCGCGGGGTCGCTGAGGAGGGGAGTCGCCTGTGGCGCGGGCAGGTTGTTTCCTGCTCCACCGGCCAGGGCCGCGTTGTCAGCCTGGGTCTGGGTGTCCACCTTGCGCTGCTCGGCGTTGCCGAGGTCGACCGCGAGCGCGGCCACCGAGAACAGCAGCAGCGAGCACAGCGCGAAGATAACG